>CAYJAA010000014.1:18190-23291 GCA_964368185.1 uncultured Lachnospiraceae bacterium
AGTTTTTCCCTAATAGTAGTGTAGAATATTTTGTTAGTTATTATGATTATTATCAGCCAGAAGCTTATGTTCCTGGGAGGGACCTTTATATAGAAAAAGATTCTAGCATTAATGATGATATTGACAAATTAAGACATAGCGCAACATCTTCCCTATTTGAAAGAGAAGATGTTATTATCATTGCTAGCGTTAGCTGTATTTATGGACTTGGTAGCCCTATTGATTATAAAGAACTTGTGTTATCCCTTAGAGCAGGAATGAAAAAGTCCATAGAAGAAACTGTTTTAAAGCTTGTAGAAATTCAGTATACAAGAAACGATTATGATTTTCACAGGGGGACTTTCCGACTAAGAGGTGACAGCCTTGAAATATTCCCAGCAAGCTCTAATGAAAATGCTATTAGGGTAGAGTTTTTTGATGATGAAATTGATAGAATTGTTGAGATTAACTCTCTAACTGGCCAAAGCATAAAGTCTTTAAAACACATATTTATATATCCAGCTTCTCATTATGTAACCTCAAAGGAAAAAGTTGAAAAAGCAGTTACTACTATTCATAAAGAATTAACAACTACAGTTAAAGACTTTGAAAGTAAAGGTAAGCTACTTGAAGCCCAAAGAATAAAAGAGCGAACAAATTACGACATAGAAATGCTTAGAGAAATAGGAACTTGTAAGGGGATTGAGAACTATACAAGGCATATTCACAATTTAAAAGAAGGGGAGCCGCCATATACTCTCCTAGATTATTTTCCAAAAAATTTCCTTACATTTATTGATGAATCCCACGTAAGTGTTCCTCAAATAAGGGGAATGTACGCTGGAGACAGAGCCAGAAAACAAAACTTAGTGGATTATGGCTTTAGACTTCCCTCTGCCCTAGACAATAGACCCCTAAACTTTGAGGAATTTAATGAAAGGCTAAATCAAACTATATTTGTTTCTGCTACTCCAAGTGATTATGAAAAAGAAAAGTCTAGTTTTATTAGTGAGTGTATTGTTAGGCCAACTGGACTACTAGACCCAAAAATCACGATTAAAGAAACAAAAGGACAAATTGAAGATATTATCAGTAGGATTAATGAAAGAGTAGCTAAAGGTCATAAGGTGTTAATTACAACCCTAACAAAAAGAATGGCTGAGGACTTAACCTCTTATTTAAGTGAGGTAAATATAAAGGTAGAATATCTTCATTCTGATATAGACACAATCACTAGAATGGAACTTATCAAAGACCTTAGAAATGGAGTTTTTGATGTTTTAGTTGGAATTAATCTTTTAAGAGAAGGTCTTGATATTCCAGAAGTGTCTTTAGTAATAATTTTAGATGCTGATAAGGAAGGCTTCCTTAGAAGCGAAACTTCCCTAATCCAAACCATTGGTAGGGCTGCAAGGCATTTAGAGGGGGAAGTTGTAATGTATGCTGACAAAATTACTGCCTCTATGGAAAGGGCTATTGGAGAAACAAATAGAAGAACAAAAATACAAAAAGAATATAATAAAAAGCATAATATCACACCAAAGGGTATTGTAAAATCAAGGGATAATATTATGTCTGCCCTTAGTATTGAAAATACCTCTAAAGATAAAAAATCAAAAGTGGTAGCCCCTAAAAATATAAAAGAAGAAATTAAATTATTAGAAGAACAAATGAAACTATATGCAAAAAATTTAGACTTTGAAATGGCTGCTAAATTAAGAGATGAAGTGGCAAAATTAAAAAAAGAATTAAAGGATGATTAATAATGGATAATATAATGATTGTAGCAACTTGTACCTTTGGTATGGAAACTGTTTTAAAAAGAGAGATTACAAATCTAGGGTATAAAATAGAAAAAGTTGAAGACGGAAAGATTTATTTCCTTGGAAGCCTAAAAGACATAGCAAGGGTAAATTTATGGCTTAGAAGTGCAAATAGAGTTTTAATTTATGTTGATAAATTTGAGGCTTTAACTTTTGATGAGCTTTTTGATAATGTAAATGAGATTGAATTTGAAAAATATTTTTCTAAAGATGATAGCTTTAATGTTACAAGAATCACAAGCTCTAAATCTAACCTTTTTAGTAAAAGAGACTGTCAAAAAATAATTAAAAAATCTATTGTAGAAAGATTAAAACGAGTATATAAAACAAAGACCTTAAAAGAAACTGGAATTTACTATGAACTTATCGTAAATATTAAAAAGGATATTGTTTCTATATTTATCAACACCTCTGGAGAGGGGTTACATAAAAGGGGTTACAGAGAAAACGCCTTAAAAGCTCCTTTAAAAGAAACTTTATCTGCTGGAATTATTCTTCTTAGTAATTACCAAAAAGACTTTCCTTTTGCTGATATTATGTGTGGAAGCGGAACTAATGTTATAGAAGCAGCAATGATTGCTATGAATAAAGCTCCTGGACTAAATAGAGATTTTGCCTTTACAAGATTTGACCCTTCCCTTAAAAAAGAACTTCTTTTACTAAAAGAAGAAGCAAGGGAAAATGAAATAAAACTTGATTATAGGCTACTTGGCTCTGACACCGATTATAGGGGGATAAAATGCGCTAATGAAAATGCTGCTTTGGCTGGAGTAAGTGATAGTGTCGCTTTTCAAAAGCTTGATATGAGAGAATTTAAAAGCAGAAAGAAAAATGGTTTTATGATATTAAACCCTCCTTATGCTGAGAGGATTGGAGAGGCTAGAGAGACATTAAAGCTTTATAAAGATCTTGGAAAAGTATACGAAAGCTTAAATGACTGGAGGCTATTTGTTCTTTGTGGAAATAAAGAGTTTGAAGAAAGCTTTGGAGAAAAGGCCACAAGAAATAGAAAGCTATTTAATGGGAATATGTTAAGCTATTTATATCAGTACTACCCAAAAAGGGATGAACATGGAAAAAGTTAGACATTTATTAAACCTTGGGGTAGATTTACTAAAAAAAAATAATATCCCCTCCCCCCACCTTGATGCTAAGGTGTTACTACTAAATGCCTTAAAAAAAGAAACTACCTCTACATATCTAATTACAAAGGAAAATGACATTGTAAAAGAAGAGACTTTAAAGAAATACCTTTCGATGATTGAAAAAAGATGCGATAAAATCCCTCTGGCTTATATTATAGGGAAAAAAGAGTTTATGAATTTAGAGTTTTTAGTTAATCATAATACCCTAATCCCAAGACCTGATACAGAAATATTAGTTTCTTACTTAATAGATAAATATAAAGACAAAAAAGTTAAAATACTGGAAATAGGAATTGGTAGCGGCTGTATTAGTATAAGCCTTGGAAAATATATTAAAGATTCTAAGATTATAGGGGTAGATATTAGTCAAGAAGCAAATGAGGTCGCTAGTAAAAATCTAAAAAAACATAACTTAGAAGGAAAAATATCTTTTTATAAAAGTGATTTGTTTTCTAGTATAGAAGAAAAATCTTTTGATATTATTGTATCAAACCCTCCATACATTGAAAAAGACACTATTAAAACCCTTATAGAGGAAGTAAAAGATAACGAACCTATCCTTGCTTTAGATGGAGGAGTTTCAGGACTAGATTTTTATGAAAAAATCACTAAAGAGAGTATAAGTTATATTAAAGAAAATGGACTTTTGATTTTTGAAATAGGATATAATCAAGGAGTAGAAGTAAGTAATATACTAAAAAATAATAACTATTCAAATATAGAGATTATAAAAGACTATAGTGGAAATGATAGAGTTGTTTTAGGAAATTATAATCCTTAATTTAAAAAGTAAGATATTAAGTTATAAAAAAACTTTATAACTTAAAAAAAGGAATGGCTTTCACCATTCCTTTTTTTATTTCTATTCTTGTTTTAGCTCTTCAAGATATTCATCGGCTTTAATTGCATTTTCTGTAAATGAATTATTTTTCCACCAAGCCCATACACTAGTTCCTAGTGTAAATATTGCAGAAAATGTAGTGTAGGCTTCTTCTTCACTAACAGGAAGAGGATTTTTCCCTACTGATGTTAATAATTGGTTTACAAGAGCAATACCTAAGGCTAGTGATCTAATAATTGTATCACTATTTGCATTCATGTTATACCCCCCTTTATTTCTTATAATTTTATTGGGTTTATAAAATTCCTTTAAGGTAATAAATGATAAATAAAAAAAATATTCACCCTATATTACTGTATTCATTTCACTAACTTTTAGTTCCATATTTAAAGAAGTATTTTTTTATATTTTACCTTTAGCTAAAATAATCATCTACCCCTATAGCAATAGCTTTTGCCATAAGCTTCTGCCCATCTTCCCCTGCAATTATATAAACATCTGTTGTATCTACAAATGCACACTCACATATTACCGCTGGCATATTTGAATATTTAACATCATAATCTGTCCTTGGTATATATCTCCTAAAATTTTGATTTGTTGTTTCTTGTATGCTTGTTCTTAATTTTCTTGCTAGACTCAGCCCTTTTGAGGAAGTAGGATAATATATAAATTCACATCCATCCCCTCCTCCTGCATTATTATGAATAGATACATAAATATCACAGTCTTCTTTGTTTACAATGTTACATCTTGTAGATAAATACATATGAACATCACTTGTCCTTGTCATCACCACTTCATAACCCATCTGTCTTAAATAATAAGAAAGATATTTTGAAATATTAAGATTTAAATCTTTTTCATAATATACTTGCCCCCCTACTCTCCCAACAGCCCCAGGATCTTTCCCTCCATGACCAGCATTAATACCTATTTTTATTCCCTTATTTACACTTCCCCCACTATCTACTACCCCTCCAGAAGTCTCTTCACTTTCTACTTCTTCTTCTTTTTCTTCTATATTCAAAAGGTCTTTACTAATGCTAGCTCTAGTATTTTCTCCTACAATCCCATCTACAACAAGCCCTCTAGCCTTTTGATAAGACTTTACACCACTTAGGGTGTTTGTTCCAACCAAACCGTCTACAACCCCACAATCAAATCCTAAAAGGTTTAAGTTATTTTGTATTGTTTTTATATCATTTTTTAAAGAAGCTTGAGTCTTAACCCCAGCTATTCCATCAATTACAAGTCCACTTGAAGCTTGATATTTCTTTATCCCACTTTTAGTCTTTACCCCAATAATCCCA
>CAYJAA010000015.1:0-21607 GCA_964368185.1 uncultured Lachnospiraceae bacterium
CGAACCACCTACTGCCCAGGAGATATTATTTTCATTAAATTTATGAGCAATCTTTAATAATACCTTTATTTTTTTATTATTACTCACCACCTTATCACCTCCATATAGCAACATTCATAATTATGATATGAAAAATATTTACAAACACATTATACTAAATTATATATTAATATTACAATAATAATATATAATTAGCCTTTTAATAAACCTATATTTTAATTTATATAGAAAAAAATTTTGAAGAAAATTGTTCTTATTTTTCCTTTTATTTTTTAATTTTGAAAAATATATTACTAATGTAATTAGGGAATTAAAACCTTTACACCAAATGTAACAAGTTGAAAAAAAAATTCATTTTTTTTATTATTTACCCTTTTTTTTATATAAAAGTGTGTTATAATAATTTTCGAGTAAAGATTCTCTGTTATGTTAAAACTAACTATTAAGAGAACGCTCAAACGCAAAAAATGGAGGATTTTATTATGCCAAAAACAATTTTAGTAGCTTGTGGAACAGGTATTGCTACATCAACAGTAGCAGCGAAAAAAATTCAAGGAATTTGTAAAGAAAAAGGATATGACATTAAAACAGTTCAATGCAAAGCTTTAGAAGCTAGTTCAAAAGCAAAAACTCTTAAACCAGACATCGTTGTTGGTACATGCGATATGCCTGGAACATTTGATGTTCCTGTGTTAAATGGAAGATGTTTATTAACAGGTGTTAAATTAAACGAATTCGTTGATGAATTAACAGGACTATTAGACAAATAGTTTACATAAAAAAATCAGCCTTAGGGCTGATTTTTTTATTTTTACATTGAAATATTATGACCTCTGTGGTAAAATCATAATGATGTTTAAAAAAATAGGAGGATGTTTATATGTTAACAGGAAAAGTAGCTCTAATAACAGGTGCTGGAAGTGGTATCGGAAAAGAAACTGCTAAAATATTAGCTGAAAATCATGCCAAGGTAGTAATTAATTATCGTAAAAGCGAAGATGGTGCTAAAAAACTAAAAACAGACCTACTTAAAAATGGACTAGAAGCAGAAATCGTACAAGGAGATATATTAATCCCACAAGATTGTAGAAGAATTGTAGATTTTACTGTAAAGACATATGGTAAAATAGATATCTTAATTAATAATAGTGGGGATGGTCTTGCTAGAGATTCTATTTTAGATATTACACAAGAAGAGTTTGATAATGTTATCGACACAAACATTAAAGGAACTTATCACTGTACAATTCAAGCAATAAAACATATGAAAAAACAAGGTAGTGGAGGAAGTATTGTAAGTATCTCTACTTCTGCCGTAAAGCAACCTAGAGGGGGAACAGGCCCTTATGTTATGACAAAAGCTGCTATCGAATTATTTATGCTTGCTCTAGCTCAAGAGTTTGGGGAATTTGGAATCAGATGTAATACTATTTCTCCAGGCCCTAATAAAACTCCTATGTTAGAATCTTTCTTTACAGAAGAAAGAATTAAACAAGTAGCCAGTGGAATTCCTCTTAGAAGAGTAGGACAGCCAACAGACATTGCAAATGGAATTCTTTACTTAGTAAGTGACATGTCAAGTTATGTTACAGGACAAAACATTGTCATTGACGGAGGAAGAACAATAAGATAAGTCCAAAGGAGAAATAAACTATGGAGAAAAAATTAAGTGGTAAAGTCGCTATTATTACAGGGGCTGCAAGAGGAATTGGAAGGGAATATGCTCTTCACCTTGCAAGACTTGGGTGTAATGTAGTAATCACAGATTTAGATATAAAAGCTAGTAAATATAAAGAAGAAAATACAACTGCTCCAACAGTAAAGGAAGAAATTGAACTTTTAGGAGTTAAGGGGCTTGCTTTTGAGGGAGATGGAACAAGTGATGAATTTGGCAAAGAAGTAATATCAAATGTTATAAAAGAATTTGGTCAAATTGATATTTTAGTAAATAATGTCGGTGGAACAGGGGGCTGTGGCCCAGGTCTTTCTACAGAAATGAAAACCGAAGATTTTAGAAGGACTATTGATATAAACCTTACTTCTGCATTTATCTTTTCAAAATATACAGCAATAGAGATGAAAAAGAGAAAAAGGGGTAAAATTATTAATATTGCCTCAGGGGCAGGATTAGTTCCACTGTTTGTAGTACACCCTCATTATTCAGCAGGAAAAGCTGGTCTTATATCCCTAACAAAAACTATGGCTCTTGAGCTTGCTAGTTATGGGATTACTGTAAATGCTCTTGCTCCTGGATATATTCATACTGTTAAGTGGGATGCACACTTTGATAAGCAAATGGAAGAGTTAACAAAAAAAGTTCCCCTTGGAAGAATTGGAACCACTAAAGACTGTGCAAAAGTTTTAGAATTTTTAGCAACAGATTTATCTGATTATTTAACAGGGCAAACTATTAAAGTAGATGGGGGCTTAGTTGATCTTAACCCTTCTTCAAACACTGTAAATGTATATAATACGTAATTATATACAATAATTATTGAAAAATAAATTTTTTAGTGGTATAATTCCACTTAAATTGATTTAAGTAAAAACTGGAGGAAACCAAAATGAAAGTTATGCTAATAGGTGGAATTACAAACCAAAAAGCAGAAAAATTAATTAAAATAATCCATACAAATTGTGGAAAAGACATCGAAGTTGTTAATGTAAATACTTTTACACAAAAAGCTGATGAAGAAATTGCAAAAGAAAATCCAAACTTAATTATTATGTTAAGTAAATCACCTTTAGAAACAGACATCCCTAAAATTGATGGACTAGGACTTATGTATCCACAAATGGGACAAGGAAAAGTTATTGAAGCAATCAAAAGCCATATGTAATTTTTCTTAAAAATTAATAAAAAAAAAGATACTTTCTTAATCTTTATTAAGAAAATATCTTTTTTTTATTTTAAGACTTTTTTAAAGAAAATATAACACTACATAAGGCTACTAGTAAAGAAACAACCTGTCACTACCAAAATTGATAGTGGAAGTTTTACTTTAGTGTCATTATGCCACTTTATTAATAATAGTATATAATTAGTAAATATGGTGCTTTTTATTTTTATAAAAAGCAAAGCCGAACCTTCCCTTTAGGGAATCATTGGGCGGCTTAATATTTACGGCAAATATAACAGGCTTTTACTCCCCGTTTTGCCAAAAAAGGGGTATTTTTCGTTCTTTTGATATCAAAAGAACAATTATTTTTTTATAAAAGAAAAGATTGTATATAAATAAAAGGAATGGCTTTATCCATTCCTTTTTCTTTTAGATTATAAAGTTTCTTTACTTATAACAGGTGCTTTAGTGTGAAAAAAAAATAAATATTGCCTTATATCCATATTGTGGTATAATAAGTTAAAATACCTTTGATATGATAACGATATCTATACTCGAAAAATCAACAAATATATTACAAAGGAGAAAAATAGAAATATGAGAAAAATATTAGCAGCAATTTTATCTGTATTATTTGTGCTAACAATAATCACTACACCAGTAACAGCAACGCAAATTTTGCAAACTCCTAATACGGATATATGGGATGGTAGTTCTGATACATCTTGGTACAATGGAAGTAAAACAGAATTTACCTTGACTACTGCAAAGCAACTAGCAGGTTTAGCAGAGTTAACAGCAGGGGGAATAAACTTTACTGGCGTAACTATTAAACTAGACGCCCATATAGATTTAGCTGGCATAGAATGGACACCTATTGGCGCTGACATGGCACCTTTTGCTGGAAAATTTGACGGCCAAGGGTATACAATTTCAAATCTAACTATTATTAATCCACAACAAAGCAACTTAGGTTTTTTTGGAAATGTTTATGAGTCTCCAGAAATCAGCAATTTAGGTATAATAAATGCAAACATTGATGGGAAAGGGAAAATAGGAGCCCTTATAGGAACTTTCTTTTCTATGCTGGGGAAAGTGACTAATTGTTATTCTACAGGAAATATAGCCAGTGGAAGTGAGGGCTTGTGTCATACTGGAGGATTAATAGGTTATGTGAAAGGGAGTGTTTATTACTCATACTCTACTGCTGATGTAAAAGGTAACTGCGTAAGTGGCGGATTAGTAGGCTCAGCTCAAGATTCAACCGTCATCGGTTGCTACGCAACAGGGGATGTAGATCTTTTTGGGGATAGCGCTTATTATGCAGGAGGGTTAGTTGGGGATATGGCTCGAGGACATGTTATCTCTTCATTTGCTACAGGGGACGTAAACAGTAATAAAGCAGCAGCAGGCTTATCAGGAGGTAGACCTGACCAAGGAGTTGAAATCATAGATTCATACGCTACAGGCTTAGCAACAGGGCAAACTCAAGCAGGACTAACCACATCTGGACCAGAAAATCTTAACATTGTAAATTCCTATGGTAATAGTGCAGTAAGCATAATAGGAACTGGAACAAATGGAGGCAGTGGAGACCCTCTTGACAAATTTGGAGATGGTGGCTTTTCTGAAGCTTTAATAAAAGACGAAATATTTAAAGATGTACTTAACAAATCTTATCCAAGTGAAAACCCAGCTTATGGTAATGACTCTAACTTTAATGAGGGATTTCCTTATATAACTGGAATAATGCAGGTAATGTCTGGTGATAGACAAAGCGTTCTTCAAGGAGATGAAGCTACCTTTAAAATAACTAGCAACTATATTCCTGGTAATATTAAAGTATATATCAATGGAGTAGAAGCATCAAAAGATGAAATTACAATGGAATCTGGAAGCACTATCGTAAATGTACTTGGAGACTATACTTCAAAACTTCCTGTTGGTACTCATGAAATAAGATTTGCAACAGATGAAAATGTGGCTGGTTTAAGAGCTTATTTCTCAGTATATACAAATGAAACTGCCACAGATATTACAGATACTACCAAGGAAGAAACTTCTCCAAAAACTGGGGACGAAAATAATATCCTTACATTAATAACTCTTGCTGTGATTTCCTTAGCAGGAAGCTTATATGCAATGAAAAATAAAAATAAGAAAGCATAATAATATATCATAAATATTAATATGTATTTATTCTTTAGTATAGATATAATAAGTGTTAACATATAGATGTTTCCTTTAAAAAAACTTAAAGGAAACATCTTTTTTTATTTTAGGTTACTACTTACTGAAACAAAAAAACACCCTTTTACTAAAACCTAGTAAGAGGGTATTTTTTATTTTATTATACGATTTGAAATTCTTTATAAATTTGTTTTAGTGCGTCTTTAGCTTTATCTTTTTCAATTACACAAGAAATTTTTACTTCTGATGTTGTAATCATTTGAATGTTTACACCTTTGTCATATAAAGCTTTAAAAAATCTTGAGGCTACTTGAGTGTTGGCAATAATTCCAGAGCCAATAACAGAAAGTTTTGCAACCCCTTTGTCATATATAACCTTTGTAGCTCCTACATCAATAGAATAATCACTGGTTAGTTTAAAAGCCTTTTCAAATTCTTCTGTTGGTACAGTAAATGTAATATCATTAATATTGCTTCTATTTACATTTTGCACAATACTCTCTACCTTAATACCTTCACTTGCCATAGCACTAAAAAGTCTAAAGGCAATTCCTGGTTGATCGGGAACTTCTAATACTGAAATTTTAGCAATGTCTTCGTCAACAGTAATCGCTTTGATTAAATTAACATCATTTCTCATTTTTTTACCCCTTATAATATGTTATTTACTATTCTTGCATAAAAAACATCATCTGCAACTAGCTTTAATCTTTCATATAGCTTTTTCATAAAATCTCCACTAACTTCTTTAGTTGTAAAGAAAATTTTAGAGTTTTCATATACTAAATTTAAGTTGTCAATGTTTCTAGAAACAATGTCTACAACTTTATCAAATTGTACATCATCCCTTACACTAACTCTTAAATAAAATTCAGACTTATATTTACTAATTCCACAAGAAGATAATTTATTATCAAAATTAACATGAGAAAGGCTCACTTCATCTTTAATAATTTTTACCACATCTTGTACAATAGCATTTGCTGTTGCGTCTTTACCAGCGCCTTTACCTAAAAATGAAAGGTTTCCTATAATATTTCCATTAATTGTAATAATATTATATTCTTCATTTACATTACTAATAACTGCTTCTTTATGTAGTAAAACTGGAGCTACATAAGCTCCAAAAGTATCATCTTCATACCTTTCACTTTCTGCAAGATATTTAAAAACATACCCCATTTTTTCTGCTGCTTTTATATCGTCAAGGGTTATATTACTAATCCCTCTTTTATATATATCATCATCATCTATTTCGCATTGATAACAAAGGCTTGATAAAATAGCTATTTTCCTAGATATATCATACCCCTCTACATCTGCTGTTGGGTCTGCTTCTGCAAAGCCCATATCTTGAGCAAGTTTTAAAATTTCCCCAAAGTCTTTTTCTTCATTTGTCATCTTTGAAACAATAAAGTTTGTAGTTCCATTTAAAATCCCTTGTATTTTATTAATCTTATTAATTTTAATAGTTTCTAAAATAGAATTAATAATTGGAATACCTCCACCAACTGAAGCCTCAAATAATATATTTACATTATTTTCCTCAGCAAGGCGAAGTAATTCTTTAAAATGCTTAGCAATAATTTCTTTGTTAGCAGTAACTACACTTTTTTTACTACTTAAAGCCATTTTAATATATTCATATTCTTTTTCATAACTACCCATAACAGCAATAACGATGCTTATTTCTTCATCGCTGATTATTTCATTAATATCATCAACATAAATACCATTATTTATATTCAAGCTTCTCTTTTTTGTTTTGTCTCTAACTAAAATTTTAGAAATTAAGATGTCATCTTCTTTTTCGAAAAAATTTCCTCTTTTTTCATTTATGATTTCATAAACCCCTGTTCCAACGGTTCCAAGACCTAATAAGCCAATCTTAGCCATATTTGCCACCTACTTTATAAAAGAATATTTGATTTATTTTATCACAAGAACCTTGATTTATCAACCTTTATTATCATTATTCATTACAATAAAAACATAAATGAACAATATTCATAATTTAACAAATTTAAAATGATTTTTTTGATTTTTATATAATATATTAAAAAAATAAAAACACTTATTTTTTTTAATAAATAAGTGTTTTTTTATGTTTTATTTAACCTTTTAAAAACTCCTCTTCTGTTAAGTATCCTAAATCATCTTTAATCTCTTTTAAAGGCTCTTCTCCATTAAAAACTTCTGGTTGTGTTTTTGCTTTTCTTTTCTTATTGTTATAGCTTTGAAACTCACTATTAATAATAATATATTCTTTTTCTTCATGGGGCTTTTCTTCAAGGGAAGCTTTTTTTAAATCACTTTCATTTTCATTTAAAAGATTTTTTTTAGCATCAAGACTTTCTCTTCTTTTGTTAAGTTGTTGTTGTTTCATATCTAAAAGACGCTCTTGTTTTTCAATTTCTTTTTTCTTCATCTGAACAGACTTTGTTTTTTTATTTCCATTTAATGTTTTTTTTATAATAGACATCTAACCCTCCTTAGCTATTTGCTTTGTTATACATATTAATCATCTTAAGAATTTTACTAAACTGTTTTTTATCTTTATCTGAAAGCTTATCTTTGTATTCTATAATAAGTCTAGCTTTTTCTTCATTTGAAAGACCCTCAAAATTATTATTTTCTTCCATTAATTCTTGTAACTTTGGAGAATATTCCTTCTCAAGGTCACTTACCTTAGAGTCAAGCCCTTTTTTGTCAACCTCCTTTTTTAGCTTGTTAATCATACCCTCATCTACATTTGCATTCTTAATAGCGCTAATCATACTTGCAATATCTTTTTCCTTCATATAACTTATCCCTCCTTTTAATATATTTTATGTAAGTTCTTTTTTTGTGTGAGTAATTAGTAACACAATTACATTTAAGTGAGTATTATAAACTAAAGAATTTAAGAAAACCTACTTAAGCTTATGAAATATAATCTTAAATTCCTATATATTAATTTTATTACTTGGAGGTAATTTATATGTGTGATTTTTTTGAAAACTGTAGTTGTGAATCATTATTAATGTTTTTCTTATTATTAGTTGTTCTATTTGATGATCTTGACTGTTTTGGAGATGATTCTGGAACACTATTATTCTTCTTCTTATTACTAGTTATATTATTTATTGATTAATCTATATAAAACAATCCTTTCCCCATTAAGCTATAGTAAAAAAAATAAAACTTATCCCCTAGTTAAGGATAGTTTATACTTTGTTAAAACAATATATTTATTCACAGTAAAAGGAATTACCTCCACTTTTAATAGTGGAGGGTTTCCATAAAGCTATTTACACAATATGTAATATTTTTTAAAGAAGCTATTACATATAAAAGAAAACTCTTAAAGGGCTATTCCCTTTAACAACAAACATATGGAGGTTTATATATGCTTGATAATTTATTTTGTGGCGGTCTTTTTGATGATGATGGTGGCATCATAATTATACTTATTCTTGTACTTCTTCTTTTTGCTAACAATGACAATGGTTGTGGTTGTGAAAACAAATGTGGAGGAGCGTTTTTAGATGGACTATTTGGAGGAAATGGCATAATTTTAATTGTTATTGTTCTTCTTTTATTCTTAGATGGGGAAGATGATTGCTGCGAGTGTTAAGAAAAATTTTAGTTTGTGGTGGAGCTAAAAACTCCACCATAAATTGAATACCTAGGAGGTATAAAATGAATTTATCTATTTTAGATGATATAACCTTAGTAGACATATTGCTTATTTTAGGCGTATCTGAACTATTTAAACCCCAAAAATCTAATCATATAGCTACATATTCTATAAAAGAAGATGAAAATTTTAGTGAAAATGTATTTGAGCTTGAAGATAATCTTATAAATGAACCTAGAAGGGGAAAAACATATAACAGAAATTTATATAAATCCCTTTCAAAAAATAATTATGCCCCTATTAAAAGTGTTTTTAAAATCCAAAAGGCTTTTAGAGATATACCTTATGAAAGTGGATTTTCCTCTAATGTTTTAGATGATATAAGTCCTTACTTATCTCAGTCTATGAGTGGGAACTTTACAAAAGCAAGCTCTTATATAAGTAAAGCAAATAACATGAAAAAACAAGCCACTGATTTAACTAGCTCTAAAAAAAATCTTAATAAGCTGGTTTTAGATAAAGTGATTGGTGGAAACATGGCTGGGCAAATAGGTCAAATCACAAAAATGATGGAATATCTTCCCCTACTTAAAACTTTTGGGGATATGAATTTAAGTGATGTTAATGATATAGAAGAAGCTCCACAAAGCAAAGAGGAAGAGTATAATGAAATATTATCTCTTGTAAATTCTATGAGTAAATAGCTCTTTATATAAAGCTTTTTACAAAAAAATAGAAGGCTATATTTAAGCCTTCCCAAAATATATAAAAATAAGGTGTGATTATATTCGGGCACCAATAAAGAAACAAAGTGCCATGACCTAAATTAATAATGCCACTTTTACTTTAAGTATCATAATGCTTCTTCATTAACTAGTGGTGATATCATTAGGAAATATGGTGCTTTTTATTTTATAAAAAGCAAAGCCGAACCTTCCCGTGAGGGAAGATTGGGCGGCTTAATATTTACGACAAATATAACAGGCTTTTACCCCGCGTTTTGCCAAAAAAGCGGTAGTTTTGGTTCTTTTGATATCAAAAGAACAACTATTTCTTATAAAAAAGAAAAGATAATAACACTACCTACCCTTTCTTCTCCCACCACTTCTATCTTTATTATTATTATTTTTACTATTTCTATTATTACTACTTCTTCCCTTCCCCCCTACTTTTTTACTACTCCCCCTTCCTTGTCTAGTAGGTACTTCATAAATAATCGCCTCTTTACCCACTCCTATTAAATCTTTTCTTCCTGCCTTTAAAAGGGCATTTTTTACTTTTTCTTTGTTAGCAGGCAAGTAGTACTGCATCAAAGCTCTTTGGACTTGCTTTGCTTCATAAGTGTTTGCTACAAAAACTTTATCCCCTGTTATAGGGTTTATTCCAGTATAAAACATAGCTGTTGATAAAGTTCCTGGGGTTGGGTAAAAGTCTTGAACTTGTCTTGGTCTTAAGTCATTTTTCTTTAAATATTCACAAAGCTCTATCGCACTAGCCGTATCACACCCTGGGTGAGAAGACATAAAATAAGGAACGATATATTGCTTTAAGCCTAAGCTATCATTAATTTGTTTATATTCCCTACAAAAATTATTATAAATATCTTTTTTAGGTTTTCCCATTTGTTTTAGGGTTTTATCGCTAATGTGTTCTGGGGCAATTTTTAGTTGTCCACTAATATGATTTTTTATAAGGCTTTTAAGAACAGATTTATCTTTTTCATAGTAAAGATAATCATACCTTATCCCACTTCTAACAAAAACTTTTTTTACTCCCTCTACTTTACTAGCACAAGATAAAACATCAATAAACTCCCTATGATCAATCTCTAAATTTTTACAAGGAGTCGGAAACAAGCACTGTCTATCTTTACAAGAGCCTTCCTTTAGTTGTTTTTCACAGGCTCTTTTTCTAAAGTTTGCTGTTGGGCCTCCAATGTCGTGAATGTATCCTTTGAAATTTTCATCCTTTGTAAGTAATTTAACTTCTCTTATAATACTTTCTTTACTTCTTGAAGTAACAATTCTCCCTTGATGAAAAGTTAAAGCGCAAAAACTACAGCTACCAAAACAACCTCTATTAGAAGAGACAGAAAACTCTACTTCTTCTATTGCAGGAATTTTTTTCTTATACATAGGGTGAGGCTTTCTAGTGAAAGGAAGGTCATATACCCTATCAAGTTCCTGTCTTGTTAGGGGCATTGCTGGAGGGTTTTGAATGACATAATTTTTATCCACATACTGAGCTAAAGCTTTTCCTCTTATTGGATCTTGCTGTAAGTACTGATGTTTAAAGGCTTTATTGTATTTAATTTTGTCACTAGACACATCTTTATGAGAAGGTAAAATAACTAAATTTTCTTTGTTAAAATCTATTTCATTTGTATTATAACAAGTCCCTGCTATATCGGTAATATCCTCTATTTTTACCCCTGCTTCTAGCTTTTTAGCAATTTTCTCAATAATATTTTCTCCCATACCGTAAGCAAGTAAGTTTGCAGTGGAGTCTGTTAAAATAGATCTTCTAACTTTATTGTCCCAATAGTCATAATGAGAAAATCTTCTAAGACTTGCTTCTATTCCACCAATCACGATGTTTATCTTTTTATATGATTGTCTAATCATATTAGAATATACAATAACAGCTCTATCAGGGCGCTTACCACTAAGCCCCCCTTCGCTATATTCATCTTCACTTCTTCTTTTTTTACTAGCAGTATAATGGTTTACCATACTGTCTATGTTGCCACTTGTTACTAAAAAAGCATACTTTGGCCTACCTAGAACCTTAAAGGCGTTTACATCCTTCCAATTAGGCTGGGGAATAATTCCCACACTAAAGCCTATACTTTCTAGCTTTCTTCCAATAATCGCCCCACAAAAAGAAGGGTGGTCAATATAAGCATCCCCACATACAATGATAAAATCAAGTTGTTTTATATCTCTGTTTATCATATCTTCTTTAGATACAACTAAAAATTCATTATTCATAAGGGTATTATAACATATTATCCTTTATTTTTTGTGTGTTTTATGTTATAATATCCTCTAATTTGTGTATTTTTTAAGGGGTAGGAATACTTTCAATAAAATACAAGCTATTTTATTAACTATTAAGTTATTTTGGAGGAAACTATGATTACAGTAACAGAATTAAGTTTAAGCTTTGGAGCTTCTACTTTATTTAAAGATGTTAATATAAAATTTACACCTGGGAACTGCTATGGTGTGATTGGAGCAAATGGAGCAGGAAAGTCGACTTTTCTAAAAATACTTTCTTCAGACATTGAGGCAACTAGTGGGAATGTATCTATTCCTGATAAGGTAAGACTTTCTGTATTAAAGCAAGATCACTTTGCCTTTGATGCTTATAATGTTCTTGATACGATTATTATGGGAAACATGCGTCTTTATGAAATCTCAAAACAAAAAGATGAGATTTATGCAAAGGAAGACTTTACTGATGAAGACGGCATATTAGCTGGAGAGTTAGAGGCTGAATTTGCAGAACTTAATGGTTGGGAAGCAGAAATGGAAGCTTCTAAACTTATACAAGGTCTAGGCCTTAGCCCTGATATTCTTAATGAAAACATGGAAAACTTAAGTGGTAACGAAAAGGTAAAAATATTACTTGCTCAAGCTTTATTTGGTTCTCCTGATGTACTGCTTCTTGATGAGCCTACAAACAACCTTGATATTGCTAGTGTAAAATGGCTTGAGGATTTTCTTTTTGATTATCCAGGAACTGTTATCGTAGTAAGTCATGATAGATATTTCTTAAATAATGTTTGTACTCATATTGTTGATATAGATTATTCTAAAGTTAAGCTTTATGTAGGAAACTATGAATTTTGGTATGAATCTAGTCAGTTAATGCAAAGACTTATTAAAAATCAAAACAAGAAAAATGATGAAAAAATCAAAGAGTTACAAAACTTTATCGCAAGGTTCTCTGCTAATAAATCAAAATCTAGACAAGCTACTTCAAGAAAGAAATTAATTGACAAGTTAACTCCTGAGGAAATGCCTGCTTCTAGTAGAAAATATCCATTTGTAGGTTTTGAAATGGATAGGGAACTTGGAAAAGAAATTTTAGAGGTTAATGACTTAACTAAAACAATTGATGGAGTAAAAGTTTTAGATGGGCTATCTTTTAGAGTAAATAAAGACGAAAAAATTGCTTTTATTGGAAATAATGAACTGGCTATTACTACTTTATTTAAAATATTAAATGGAGAAATTGAACCAGATAGTGGTAGCTTTAAATGGGGTGTTAGTACTTCCACTTCTTACTTCCCTAAAGATAACTCAGAATTTTTCAACGAGTGTAAACTTAGTATATTAAATTGGCTTAGACAGTTTTCTAAAGATGATACAGAAACATATCTTAGAAGTTTCCTTGGAAGAATGCTTTTTTCAGGGGATGAAGTTTTAAAAGAAGTAAATGTATTATCTGGGGGAGAAAAGGTAAGATGTATGCTTTCTAGGATGATGATGTTTGGCTCTAATGTGTTAGTGCTAGACGGCCCTACAAATCATCTTGACCTTGAATCTATAACAGCGGTAAACAATGGGCTTATTGCCTTTAAAGGAGTTGTTTTATTCTCTTCTCACGACCATGAATTTGTACAAACTATAGCTAATAGAGTTATTGAAATTGAAGGAACAACTGTTACTGACAAACTTGGAACATTTGATGACTTTATTGAAATGAAAAATAAATAATATTTTTATATAAAAAAATTATTCGAAATAAATGAATAATGATAAATAAAGAAACTGTCACTACCTAAATTGGTAGTGGCAGTTTTCCTTTAGTAACATAATGCCACTTTATTAATAACAACATATAAGTAGTAAATATGGTGCTTTTTATTTTATAAAAAGCAAAGCCGAACCTTCCCTTAAGGGAAGATTGGGCGGCTTAATATTTACGGCAAATATAACAGGCTTTTACCCCCCGTTTTGCCAAAAAAGGGGTATTTTTGGTTCTTTTGATATCAAAAGAACCATTATATTTATATTAAAAGAAAAATTTATGTAAATATAAGGAGTGGCTTTTAGCATTCCTTTTTCTTTTAGATTATAAAGTTTCTTTATCCATATACTCCTGTTACTTGACTTTTTTTATTTTTATCTCTTTTGTAATAGTAAAAAAACTTTACCCCTTTATTTACCTCTTTAAAAAAAACTAAATATATTTTACAAATAAATATATCCCTTAAATAGTTTTTTTTCTTTAGTTATGTTATAATTATTAAAACTTATTAATAACAAAATATAAGAAAATATAGCAAAAAACACTATTTTTTTTGCTTTTATGAACCTATACTATTAAATCTATTTAACAGGAGAACTGCTTATGAGAAAACCAAGCTTTAAAGAAAAACTAAGTTACAAATTCGACAATTTAATGGGAAGAGGAAGTATTTCCCTAATTGGAATATTATCCTTAATTACAGTTACTGTAGCAATTTTTGCTGGACTACTGCTAATTATTGTAGATAGACGAAACCCTGATTTATCAGTAAATATTTGGACAAGTATAATGCATATAATTGACCCAGGAACAATTACAGGAGCAGATATTAATGATAATAAAGGCTTTATTGTACTAATGTCAATCGCTACAATTTGTGGTATATTTGTTACAAGTATCTTAATAGGAATTATCACTACAGCTTTTGAAGAGAAATTACATAATTTAAGAAAAGGAAATTCTAAAATTATTGAAAATGGCCACACTGTTATATTAGGATTTAATCCTAATATATACACTCTAATTTCTGAGCTTATTATAGCAAACGAAAGTGAAAAAGATGGTTGCATTGTAATTTTAGCAGATGAGGAAAAAGAAGTTGTTGAATCTATGGTAGCTGATAATATAGAAGACTTTAAGACTACAAGAGTTATTTGCAGGACTGGGAGCATGTCTGATATAAATGCAATAAAAAATTGTGCAATAGAAGCTTCTAAAGCCATAATAATTAATTCAGAAGAAGACTTTATGACAATTAAAGCAATACTATCTGTAAATAATTATTTAAAAGCTAATTGTGAAGGAGAAAACACCCCTCATATTGTTAGTACAGTACAAAAAAAATCAAACTACGATGCAATACAGCTTATCTCAGAGGGTAACACCGAAATAATTTTAGCCACAGATGCAATATCTAGAATTATTGCTCAGGCTTGTAGACAACCTGGAATTTCTTCTGTATTAATTGAACTGTTCGACTATGATGGAGATGAATTATACTTTGAAAACTTCCCTGAACTTGAGGGGAAAGCTTTTGGACAGATATTAAACTCTTTTGAAAAAGCAATTGTCTTTGGTTTTAAAAGAGGGGAAGAGATATTTTTAAATCCAGATATGAATATACCCCTAGAAAAAGATGATGAGATAATTTTACTTGTTGAAGATAATGGAATGGCTAAAATCACTCCTTATGAAACAAAAGATGTATCGGCTTTATCAGAATGTGAAATTGATGAAGACCCTAACGACCCAGAGCATCTTCTTATTATTGGAGCAAATGAGCTACTACCTGACATTGTTGTTGTCCTTGACTCTTTCCTTCCTAAAGGCTCAAGAATCATCCTTGCAAATAAGTATGCACAAGAAGAACATGAAAGCTTAAGTGCAAAACTTGAAAATGTAAAACTTAAACACTATCAATGCGAAACCCATGATAGAAAAAATTTAGAGATGTTACTTGAAAATGATGTTGATAATATTTTATTATTAAATGAAGATCACTGTGATGAAGAAACTTCTGATGCTCTTACATTATTAAAGCTAATTCACTTAAGAGATATTACAAAGAAAAGCAACAAGCCTTATAATATCACTAGCCAGCTTAAAAATATTTTAAATCAAAAATTAATTCAAATTACAAAAGTTAATGACTTAGTAGTAGGCTCTAATATTATTAATTTAATATTAACTCAAATTTCTGAAAATAGGTCTCTTGCTATAGTTTTTAAAGAACTTCTTGAGGCAGAGGGGTCTGAAATATATATTAGAAAAGCTTCGGAATATGTAAAACTAAATACAAAAATGGATTTCTATACTGTAACAGAAATTTTAAGGGCAAGAAATGAAATAGCCGTAGGTTATAAAAAACAAGTAGAAGATACTTTTGAAATTATTACAAATCCTTTAAAATCTGAAGAAATAATCTTTACAAAAGAGGATTATATTATCACTTTAGCAGAGGATTAATATTTACCTGCTGAAAATAATAAAAGTATCTTTCTATAAGAAAATACTGACAAAGAAACAAACTGCCACTACCAAAATTGATAGTGGCAGTTTTACTTTAGTACCATAATTCCACTTTATTAATAATACTATATAAGTAGTAAATATGGTGCTTTTTATTTTGTAAAAAGCAAAGCCGAACCTTCCCTTAAGGGAAGATTGGGCGGCTTAATATTTACGGCAAATATAACAGGCTTTTACCCCCCGTTTTGCCAAAAAAGGGGTATTTTTGGTTCTTTTGATATCAAAAGAACCATTGTTTTTTTCTTATCAAAGAAAGCTTATATATAAAAAAAGGAATGGATTTTACCATTCCTTTTTTAGATTGTAAAGTTTCTTTATCAGTATTCTACTATCAAAAGACTTTTTATTTATAAATTTATTTAAAAGAATCTATCTTGAATTTTTCTAAGCTGAACAACTAAAGAATCATTATCTAAGATAACATCATCATAAGTTATGATTTCACCTTTTTTAACGTCTCTTATTAGCTTAGTGTTTTTTGTAATTAGCCCTTGTGGAAGTGCGTTAATAGCTTTGGAATTTTCATATGTATCGATTGTCCCATAAGTATCAAAGCCTCCAATTCCACCAAGTATCTTATCTGCTTTTAAATCAGTTTTTGCAACAGCAATTGTTTCGCAAATAAGACCTTTCATTGGAACTATTGTAGATTCTCCTTCAATAACAGCCTTTGCAGCAGTTATTGGAGTTTCAAGGGAACATAAGTGGTATGGTCTATATAAGATATAGTTTGGTCCATCCCCCATTTCAAGATATGCCATTTCATGTTTTACAAAAGGTAAGTCACTAGAGCATATTACAAATACTCCAGGAGCAATCCCGTTAACCCATTCAATGGTTTGATAGCTATTTAAAATACCACCTTCTTCTTTTAAGCTTAAAACTTTAGGTAGCTCTTTTACAGTAGCAACAGGACCATGTCCACCTCTAACATCTGGTACAAAACCTGTAGCGTTTGCCATACAAGTCATTTCTACCATTGTTTTTGTTCCGTCTCTAAATGCACAAAGCATTTTAGGACTAACTCCTTTTTTAATAGCATCTTCCCTTACATTATCAGGATTAGCTTCTAAATTAACAGGGTTGTTTTTTCCTTTACCAATAACTCTTACATCAAAACCTAAAGCGTCAGCAAAGTCAAATAATTCTTTTACAGCCCCTGGCTCATCTCCTGCACTACCAGTATAAACAACACCAGCACTATCTGCCATTTTTTTAAGAAGTGGCCCAATAACAACATCACTTTCTACATTTAACATAACAATATGTTTTCCATTATTGATAGAGTCAATTGCTACTTTTGCCCCTACTTCAGGAACCCCTGTTGCATCAATAGCAACTTCAAGTAAATTTGCTTTAGAAGCAATATCCGCATTTTCTGTTGCGATAAATTTACCCATTTCCATATATCTATTGGCTTCAGATAAGCTATTTGTTATTACATAATCATCTTTTTTTATTCCACTATTTTCAAATGCACTAATAACATTGTTAATATCAATATCAACAACAACTGCCGGCTTCATACCTTTCATTCTGTACATTTGGCTGGTCATACCCCTTCCCATTTGCCCTGCCCCAACAATACTGGCAAGTATTGGGTTTTTTTCTTCTTCCCTTTGTGCCAATTTATAATTCATTCTTAACATATTAGATAACCTTCTTTCCTTGTGATAAGTCTATATATTAATAGATTTTTATTATATCACCAATTTTAAGATTTGGCAAACTTTCTCCTTTTAGGACTATTTGTCCTGGCAAATCAGCTACTCCACTATCTTTAAATATTAATGAACAATGTCCTAACATTTTAAATGTATCGTTAGCTTCCCATCCAATATCTATAACTTCGTATTCATTATCACCTAAAGAAAACTTATCCCCAACCCTAATTTCTCTACTAAGATTTGCTTTTTTATGACATACAGCTAATTCTGCTAATTCTGGAGGCGCTCCTTCGTTAAATAAAATTAACATGTTATCCCCTAAAAAATCTAGGGCTATATCACCAAAGTGCGTAATTTCTGATTTATAAACCATATATACCCTCCCTTTATATAAATTCTAGTACATTCCAAATGAGAATGCGTATGCTATGATAACTGAAAGCGGACCTGTAATTAGTCTTGAGAATAAAATTGCAGGAACACCAATTTCAATGGTTTCTGGCTCAGCTTCTCCTAAAGAAAGACCTACTGGAATAAAGTCACAACCTACTTGAGGGTCAATTGCAAATAATGCTGGAAGTGCTAGTGAAGGAGGTATAGCTCCAACACCGATTTGTTGACCAACTAAAACCCCAACTACCTGAGCTATAACAGCTCCAGGTCCAAGTACAGGAGATAGGAACGGTATTGCACAAATTACTGATAATATTAAAAGACCTCCAATAGTCCCAGCAAGAGGAGCTACTGTATTAGCAATAATATCACCAACTCCTGAAGCGGAAATAATACCAATAATCATACTAACAAAAGCCATAAATGGTAAGATATTTTTAATAGTTGTATCTATTGCTTCCCTACCAGCAGCAAAGAATTTATTTACCACATTCCCTGTTGCTTTTCCTATTCTTGTAAGAATATTTTGCTTAACAGCAGAAGTTGATTCTTTTTTCTCTTCTACTTTAGCATTTACAGCTGCCTTAGGTTGAGCAGCAACAATGTCCCCTTCAAGAACTTCTATATTTTTTTCAGTTACACCTGAAACATAAATATCTTCTGTTATGTATTGAGCAAGAGGACCTGATTGACCTACTGGAGTTAAGTTAATTGTGAATATTCTTTTCTTAGGATATACACCACATCTTGCTGTTCCTCCACAATCTACAATAACGCAAGCCATTTCCTCTTCTCTTACCCCAGTTGAAAAAGCATCAACAGCTATAGCACCAGTTAAGTCTGCAATTAGTTGAGCAACTGGATGAATTCCCCCACCAGTAACACTAGCTATTTTATTTTTTTCTTCACTTGGTTGTATTGTAAGGGGACCACCCCAGCCACCTTTACCTTGATTAATTTTAACTGCTTTATATTTACTCATTATTACATCCTCCTCAATTAGTTAGCAACTGAGCTTTTTTTGCTCATTACAGCGTAAATTTTCTCTGTTAAAACACCTCTAATTAGGATTACAATAACCCCTACAAGGAAATATCTAACAGCTATTGTTCCAAGAGAAAGTCCAAGCTCTGTAAGCCCATTTGCTATACCTAAGTAAACAAACAGCTCCCCAGCATTGGCATGTGGGAATAGCCCTGTTATTGGATGTACAAATGATACAGCTGCGTCATAAAAAGCTGCTTTGTATTTCTCATCCAAAAATTTCCCAAATGAATAACACATAGGATTTGTTAAAAAGAATACCGCGAATACAGGCATTAGAGTATATCTAGTTATGAAACTTTTAGAAAAAAGTTTCATAGCTTTTTCTACTCTTTCCTCTCCTATAATCTTAACAACTGCATTAACTGCTGTTATTAAAACGATTAGTGTAGGGAGAATTCCTGTTGCAAGGCCCATAAATGTGGCTCCCCCTGCATTAAATAGGCCAATAAAGCCTTCTGCTAAGTTAGATAAAAATTCCATAGTTTTTCCTCCTTTATAACTTTTTTCTGGTTTTTATCTTGTTTTAGTGTGTATAGATAACTAGGTAGTTTATAATAATTACATATTAAAGTTAAATTTACTTAAACCACCTAAATGTCAAACATTGCTAATTTGTAACTAAATTCATTTCACATTCATCTTCTTCTTCATTTCTAAATCTGTTTAAAAGCCCTTGTAGGGCTAATTGTTCCGCTGTGAGCTTATTTTTATTTCTTCTTTTTTCTTGCTTTGCATTTTCTTTTTCTTCTAATTCATATATACTCATTCCAGTATATTCATCACTAAACTTAAATCTTTCAAAAACTGTAACCCCTCTTAGGATCATTGCCTTGGTGATGATTCCATTATTATCACAAGCAAGTAGCAAAATCCTTCCTTGGGTTAATATTTTTTTTTCTGTTCCAGCAGAAACATTCCCATATTTTCTAATCTTTTTAATAGCTTGTTGATAGTCTTTTATCTGAAAGTAAGAGAATATCCCTTGAACAACCATTAATAAAAAAGCGAGTATAAATAATTTAGTCATAAACTTTATCCTTCCTCTTTGTTTATTATTTCTACCATTTTTTTAGCTGTAGTGTAATTTGTAATTAATATATTAAAGAATTTACCTTTTATTGCACTAATGATTGCCTGAGGTTTCTCCCTTGAACCACTAAGGGCAATAACTTTATTTACTTTTCTAAGTTTATGTATGTCATATCCAAATATGTTATTATTAAATTCATAGTCCGCTCTACCTTCTTTGTCATAAATTCTCAGACAAATATCTCCCACCACACCATCTTTTTTTAAGTTTTGTATATCCTCATCTTTGAAGTATCCTGTTGCCATCATTGTAGAAGTTTTATCTGTAGCTCCAATTCCTATAACCGCAACTGTCATCTTCTCCATTAGCTCGAAGGTGGTTTTTATGTGGATATCTTGCTTTAGGCTTTCTACTAAAGCTTTATCTGAAAGCAAGGCAGGAGCATGTAAAAGATGATAATTTCCGTTAAAAGCTCTAGCTAAATCAATTACAATTTGGTTACAGTGAACATCTATCCCTAATTGTCCCATGCCACCAAGAAGGGGTAAAAAGGTTAAGGTAGAATCCTTTTCTCTTTTAACATATCGAGATATCTCTTTTATGGTTCTTCCCATGGAAACCCCTATAATATCTGAATCTACTAACACTCTTTGCAAATATTTAGCACAAGCTTTCCCAAGCTCTTTATTTTGAAGACTCATGTCTTCATGATCATCTACAATTACTACTTCTGTTAAATCAAACTTATTTTCTAAAAGTTTTTCTATTTTATTATACTCATTCGTAAAGGGATTAATTATTTCCACTTTTACAATTCCCTCTTCTTTGGCATTAGATATAAGCCTTGAAACAGTAGGGCGAGAAATAGATAGTTTTTTAGCAATAGTTTCTTGTTTATAGTTACTATTAAAATATAAATCACAAACTTTTAACATCAATCTTTTATCATCGTAAACTTTTCTCATATGTTCTCCAATTATTATTTTTGCATTTGTTCTAATATTGAAATATCGTTTATTTGTTTCAATATATCATCATTGTATTATTATGTCAATATTTTTGAATGTGAAATTATGTGAAAATTTGTAAAGGTATACACATTTTTACAAATGGAAAGAAAATCCTTCATTAGTATAAAAAAATGAAATATTATAATAATACTACTTGACTTTTTTATAATGTTAATATATAATAACAAATGTTAAATATGCGGATGTGGCGGAACTGGCAGACGCGCTAGACTTAGGATCTAGTACCAACAGGTGTGGGGGTTCGACTCCCTTCATCCGCACCACTTAAATAACTTTATTAGATTAAACATTTTTTTTAAAAGTGCAATAATCTAATAGGGTTATTTTTTTTGTAAATTTTAACCCTATACATAATTTCCCCCTATTTTTTTAAACTTGATAGTTTAAAAAACTTCCTCTACACATAAAAAAAATAAAGTGTCATATCCCACCTTATTATTAATAGCATATAAGTAGTAAATATGGTGCTTTTTATTTTATAAAAAGCAAAGCAGAACCTTCCC
>CAYJAA010000016.1:0-7193 GCA_964368185.1 uncultured Lachnospiraceae bacterium
TATGGGAATAATATTTTGTTTCTTTTTGTTTAATACATTTTATTTCCTGCCCAATTTGAAAATTTATTAACTGCTCTAGCTTTTTATAATTTATTTTATCACTTTCATCAAAAGGGGTAATTAGTGCCGTACACACTCCTTTAAATATAGACATATTCTTTCTCCTTATTTAAAATAATTTTGTCCAATTAGATATTTTGCAATTTGTACTGCATTTGTTGCAGCACCTTTTCTAACATTGTCAGCAACAACCCATAAATTAAGGCCATTTTCAAGGGAAAAGTCCCTTCTTATTCTTCCAACAAATACTTCATCTTTCCCGTCACAGTCTAGGGCTGTAGGGTATTTTTTATTTAAAGTATCATCAATAACAATAATATTTTCGCTTTTTGTAAGAATTTTTCTTGCATCTTCTACTTCAAAAGGCTTTTCAAATTCTATGTTAATGCTCTCACTATGTCCAACATAAACTGGAACCCTAACAGTTGTTGCTGTAACACCAATAGAGTAATCCCCTAAAATTTTATGAGTTTCATTAATCATTTTAAGCTCTTCTTTTGTATATCCATTTTCTGTAAAATCATCTATGTGAGGTATACAATTATATGCTATTTGCACAGGATAAAATTCATTTTCAAGCCCATTTATCCCATTTTTTAAATCATTTATACCATTTATTCCAGAACCAGCAACTGCTTGATATGTAGAGTAAACAATTCTTTTTATTTTATATGCCTCATGTAGAGGTTTCAGTACTGCAACCGCTTGAATTGTAGAACAATTTGGATTTGCAATAATTCCCTTGTTATTTAAAGCGTCTTTAGCGTTTACCTCTGGTACTACTAAAGGAATATCTTCCTCCATTCTAAATACAGAAGAATTATCAATTACAACAACTCCATCCTTTGCAGCAATAGGTGCAAACTTAAGAGATGTAGCGCCTCCTGCTGAAAACAGCGCAAAGTCAATATCTCTTTTAAAACTATCTTCCTTAAGCTCTTCTACAGTATATTCTTTATCTTTAAAACTAACTTTCTTCCCTGCAGAACGAATTGATGAAAATGCATAAAAATTTTCAACTTCAATTCCACTTTCTTCTAATACTTCAATCATTTTGCTTCCAACAACCCCTGTCGCCCCAACAACAGCTACATTATACTTTCTCATATCATCACTCCTATTTTTTTATAAAAATAAAGTCGGTTGTTATGCCGACTTAAGTATACAATAATATTTATATTGATATTACTCAAGTAGCACCCCATCTAAAATAGATGACAGTCTTAACATTATTTACGTTAAGCCCGAATATATAACTGGTAAATATTATACACCCTCGGCAAACTTCCCTTTTTCTTATTCTCACATAAATTTACCTTTATCAAATAAGATACTGATTAAGTTCGCACCTCTACTTTTATTCTTTAATTTTAATCATTATATATTAATTTAAAAAGAAATTCAACCTTTTTATAATTTAATTATAATTTTATTTTCATAAGTGCCTTACATGCTTTAATATCTACTCCCATAACACACTCTTTCAAATAATCTTCTTCCTTTATAAAAGGATTTAAATGAGTTAAGAAAAGTTTTTTTACACTATATTTTTTAGCTAAAAGACTACACTGATATGCACTCATGTGAATTTCTAGCTTTTCTTCACTAATGTCCCTTAAAAAAGCACTGTCTAATAAAGCCACATCTATATCCCTTATAAACTCACCTATCTCTTCGCTATAGCTAGCATCCCCACTATAAAAGAAAGTTTTTATCCCATTTGTAATTTTAATTCCATAATTTAAAAAAGGATGTTTTGTTTTTATAAAAGAAAAGTCTAAATTCCCAAAAGTGAAAGTTAAATCTTCATTAATTTCCCTAATTTCAAAGGCCTTTGAATCTAAACTCCTTACTACATCTACTGGAGAAGGTGGAGCGTAAACAATTATTTTTTTACCCCTACTTTCTAAAAAGTATTTATATGAAAAAATATCACTTATATGGTCGTAGTGAAGGTGAGACAAAATAATCATATCAATATCTTCTAGCTTTATTATCTTTTGCAGATTAATTAAACTCCCACACCCCATATCAAGAAGAATGTTTTTATCTTTATACCTTACAAGATAACTACTACATCCCCCTTCTCTTGAAGGGTAAGGCCCATACATTCCAATAACATCAATAGAAAAACTATCATTATTCTTTCTTGAAGAATTTAAAAACAAAGTAACATTTTCATATAACTGTTCATAACTAAGACTTTTTTTAGATATTTTCTCAACAGGACAAAGATCACTTTTATCTCTATTTAAGATTTCCTCTAAAATAATATCATACTCTACTTTTTTTCCTGCTAAAGCTAAAATATCATAAGCTTCCTTTGATATAATATAAGCATTAATATTATTAATGTTTAAGTTTTCAACAATAAATCTAGCGCAAGTGCTTCCAATAATTTTATCAATAAGAATGTCACTTTCATTAAACGCTATGTTTTTATTTATCAAATTATACATTGGTCTAATCCCAAAACCATAATCCTTATAAATAATTTCCTCTCCTCTTTTTATTAGTAATGAGCTGTTATTTTCTTCTAAATATGATAAATATCCTCTTTTCATGACACCCTCCTAAATATATAAACATTTTACCACAAAAGTATTTTTTTTAAAATATTTACCTCTTACAAATATGGACAAACTTCTTATATAACTACTGATAAAATTTATTCATAAAAACACATATCCTACATATATTAATAGGTTAAGATACTAAAAAGGAGTCTAGTATGGGAAAAACAATTGTTGTCACATCCGGCAAAGGTGGGGTAGGAAAAACCACCACAACAGCAAATATAGGTGCATCCCTAAGTATGCAAGGGAAAAAAGTAGTAGTAGTTGATGCAGATATTGGCCTTAGAAACTTAGATGTTATATTGGGGCTAGAAAATAGAATTATATATAATATAGTAGACATAGCAGAAGGTAGATGTAGAACAAAACAAGCCCTCATAAAAGATAAAAGATATAATGGCTTATATCTTTTACCTGCAGCTCAAACCAAAGACAAAACTGCCCTAAGACCTAGTCAGATGAAACAAATTTGTATGGAACTTGAAGAAAAGTTTGACTATGTAATTGTAGATTGTCCAGCAGGAATAGAACAAGGCTTTCAAAATGCAATTGCAGGAGCTACTACAGCTATAGTTGTAACAACTCCAGAAGTTTCTGCTGTTAGAGATGCAGATAGAATTATATCTCTTTTAGATATTAATGGTGTAAATTCACCAAAACTTATAATCAATAGAGTTAAACCTGAGATGATGAGAAAAGGACAGATGATGGATATACAAGACATCTTAGATATTCTGGCTATACAGCTAATTGGAATTGTTCCTGATGAAACAGATATAGTTATAGCTTCAAACACTGGTGAGCCAGTTGTTAATAATATTAACAGCCCAACAGGTAGAGCTTATCGAGAGATCGCAAGAAGAATAAATGGGGAAGATATTCCTATTTCTCCTATTGAAGAAAAAAAAGGACTTATAAAAAAATTTGCTGATGCACTAGGATTTAGTTAGGAGGCTTACAAGTGTTTAGAAATAGAAAAAATAAAGATTTTTTAAGCAAAGATATTGCAAAAGGAAGACTAAAATCAATTTTAAGTAAAGAAAGAACAGATGTTAATAATCAGCTAATTGACATTGTAAAACAAGATATTATTGAAGTTACAAAAGAATACTTTACTATAAAGAAAAAAGGAGTAGATATTTACTTAACAACAGCTACAAACAAAAAAACTAAGGAAGATGAAGATGTTATTGTATGTGTAATTCCACTACAAAAAGCTTCTAGCCCAACATAATATTTCAAAAAATATAAAAAAAAGAAGCTACCCACTAGTAATGTGTAGCTTCTTTTAATTTAATTAAAGTATCATATTTAAAAAGTTGATTGTTCTTTCTTCTTTTGCTTCATTAAAAATTTCTTTTGGAGAGCCTATTTCAACAATATATCCCTCATCCATAAATACAACTCTATTAGCAACCTCTCTAGCAAAACCCATTTCATGAGTTACTATAACCATAGTCATTCCCTCTTTTGCTAAGTCTTTAATGGCATTTAAAACTTCCCCTACCATTTCAGGATCAAGAGCACTAGTTGGCTCATCAAAAAGCATTACATCTGGGTTCATAGCAAGAGCCCTCGCTATAGCCACACGTTGTTGTTGTCCTCCTGAAAGAGCATGAGGGTAACTGTCAGCTTTTTCTTCAAGCCCAACCCTTTTTAGAAGTTTCATAGCAACTTCCTTTGCCTCTTCCTTATTCATTTTTTTAAGATCAACAGGAGCCATAGTAATATTATCCATTACTGTTAAGTGTGGAAATAAATTAAACTGCTGAAAAACCATTCCTATATTTTCTCTAATTTTATTTATATCTGTTTCTTTACTTGTAATTTCAACATCATCAACAATAATTGTTCCCTCAGTTGCTTCTTCTAAAGCGTTTATACATCTTAAAAATGTACTTTTACCAGACCCCGAAGGCCCAATAAGACAAACAACTTCACCTTCTACAACTTCAAGGTCCATTCCTTTTAAAACTTCTAGCTTCTTAAAATTTTTCTTAAGTCCACTAACTTTAATTTTTGTCATATGCCATTCTCCTTTCAATCCTTTTAGAAATCTTAGATAAAACCGTAATAACAATTAAATATATAATCGCAACAATTCCCCACATCTCAAAGGATCTAAAGTTACTAGCTATTATAATTTTCCCTGTTTGGGTAAGCTCTTGAATTCCTATAACTGAAAGGATTGAAGTATCTTTTAGTGTTATTATAAATTGATTAATAAAAGAAGGGATAGTCACCTTAATAGCTTGAGGCAAAACTACTTTTACCATCGCTCGGCTATAAGGAAGCCCTAAACTTCTTGCTGCTTCCATTTGTCCAACATTAATAGATTGTATACCTGATCTAAAAATTTCTGCCATATACGCCCCTGCGTTTAAGCTTAAGGTAATAATTCCAGCTAAAGAAGCATCCAACCTAATTCCTAAAACTGAAGGGATACCAAAATAAACAAAAAAAGCTTGTACTAACAAAGGGGTTCCTCTGATAATATCGATATATATCATAGCAATAAATTTTAGTACTTTATTACTTGATACATTAAATAGCCCAAAAACTAAACCTAGTATAACTGCAAAAAACAAAGATATAATTGTAAGTTGCATAGTATATCCTAATCCTGACATTAAAGCAGGAAAACTATTTACTAGTAATTCTAAAAAACTCATCATACACTCCTAAATCCTAATTTATAATATAGTATTAACATTTATAATTTTAATATTTTATTTAATATAAAAATTATAAATACTAATACAGTGCTTATGCAGGGAATTTCCCACATAAGCACCATAAAAATATTAATGTTTGTATTTTTAATTACTGGTCTTACTCAGTGATGATATATTTGTCAAGAATATCTTGATATTCTCCACTATCGATTAAGTTTTGAAGACCTGTGTTGAATTTTTCTAATAATTCAGCATTTTCCCCTTTAGAAACAGCAAACCCATAAGAGCTTCCTTGTTCTTTTTCTGTTACCATTTTAAGACCGATATCTTGAGAAATCGCATAACCCATTACTGGATAATCTTCGAAACAAGCAACTGTTCCCCCTGCTTTTACATCTTCATATAGGTTTGCACTATCATCAAAGTTTACAATTGTAAAACCATATTGATCTTTGATAGATTCAGCAAATGCAGCACCCTCTGTTCCTGTTTTAACAGCAACTTTTTGTCCTTTTAAGTCTTCATAAGATGTAATATCCTCATTGTCTGCAGCAACAGCCATAACTACACCTGAATCAAAGTAAGGATTAGAAAAATCAAATTTTTCTTTTCTTTCATCTGTAATGCTCATCCCAGCGATAACTCCATCAACTTGTTTTGCCTCTAAAGCTTGAACAGCAGCATTAAATCCAAGAGGACTAAGCTCATATTCAAAACCTTGGTCTTTGCTTATTGCTTCTAAAAGATCTAAGTCAATTCCTACAAATTCACCGTCTTCATTTTGAAATTCAAATGGAGCAAAAGTAGTATCAGTTGCGATAATATACTTCTCCCCTGTGCTTTCCCCTGAATCACCACAAGCTGCGAATGATACAACTAAAGCTAAGATTAAAACAATCGACATAATTTTTTTCATTATTCATATCCCCTTTATAATAATTTTTTAACAATTATAACATATTTTGCCTTAAAATAAAAGTAATTTTTCTATCAAACCTATTTATATTATACAAACACCTAGATTTCCTTTACAAATTCAAGTTTTTTAGCCCTCAAAGCTATTTATTAAAATACTCTACTAAATTATCGTACCCACCAATAAACTCTTCTCCAAAAAATATTTGAGGAACTGTTCTTTGTTTTGTTTTCTTAACAAGCTCCATTAGCTCACTGCTACCAAATTCTAAAGTAATCTCTTCAAAGTTATATCCTCTGTCCTTTAAAAGGTTTTTTGCCATTGTACAATAAGGACAACTAGCAGTTGTATATATTTTTATATTTTCCATATCTTATCTCCTTTAAAAACTCATTTCTAATATCTTTTCCATTTCGCTTTCGCTTAATTCCACTGGGTTGGCTCTTTGAGTAGAATTTTCGAGAATTTTCCAAAAATCATCCTTACTCACTCCAAACTCTCTAAGTTTTGGTATATTTAAAACTTCTTGCCACTCTTTAAAAGTGTCTACAACAGCTCTAAAGAAAACTTCGTGCTTATCTGGGTTATAATCAACCCCAAGTAATAAAGCTCCAAGTTTTGCATACTTGATACCACCTTCGTTTGTTGGTTCAAAGTCTTTTATTCTTTGTAAATTTATAGTGGTAGCTGCTAAAAGCAAACTGGCGCAAACTGCTCCATGAGGGGCATTTTCATACAAACCACCAATCCCTGGAGCGATTCCATGAATTGTAGTCAGTCCCCCATTTGCAATACATATACCTGATAACATAGCTGCATAACTAATGTCACTCCTAGCCTCAATATCATCATGTCCATCTGTACAAACTGAAACTAAACTTTTTGCCATTTTAGAAAGTCCTTCGTATGCAAGCATATCTGTATATGTATTAGAAGAAGTACACACATAACATTCTAGTAACTGAG
>CAYJAA010000016.1:7210-20518 GCA_964368185.1 uncultured Lachnospiraceae bacterium
TAACACTACTAGGACAGTTTAGTGTCAGCTCAGGATCTAATAAGGCTATATTTGGAACATAATTATCATGTCTAATTGATCTTTTAAATCCTGTTTCTCCTACTTGCTTAATTACAGCATTTTTTGTAGTCTCACTTCCTGTTCCACTAGTTGTTGGGACTGCAATAAAAGGAACTTTTTTCCCACTAGGAGTCTTATCCCCAACTTTTTCAAGAAAGTCTTTAATACTACCTTCTTCTTTTAACATCCCTGACACTGCTTTACCTGTGTCTATAACGCTACCCCCTCCAATAGAAACAACAACCTCTATTTTTTTACTCTTATATTTTTCACGTATAGAATCCACAATTTCTACTGTAGGCTCCTCACTAACATTCTCTATATAATAATTTATACTATTATATTCAAATTGTCTTAAAATCTCTCCTAAGTGCCCACTATTTTTTAGAGAATTTCCTCCGCAAATAAGTAATATATTTTTTCCATAAGATAAAATATGAGAACTTAAGGAATTTATTTTACCTGCCCCAAAGACAATTTTACTTGGAACTACTAAGTTAAAATCTTTCATCATAAAACAACCTCTTTTCTGAATATATTTCTTTTAATTTTATCATAAAAATACTTTTTTTTGTATACTTATTTATTATTTCCTTTCTATATCTAAAATTTTGTTTCAAAGTCGAAAAACAGTGTTATAATATTTTTAAGTAAAATATAAAGGAGTTTGGATATGGAATACATTTTAAATTTTTTCGACATTCTAACTAGTCTTGGACCTAGTGTTATGATGCCCCTTATTATTATGTTAATGGCCCTTGCCCTTGGAACAGGCCCAAGTAAAGCCCTAAGGGCTGGACTTACTGTTGGAGTTGGCTTTATCGGCCTTAATGTTATTATAGGTTTATTATCAGACACAATTGGCCCTGCTGCTCAAACTATGGTTTCAAATCTTGGTCTTAATCTAAATGTTTTAGATGTTGGTTGGCCTACTGCTGCTTCTATTGCTTTTTCAACAAAAGTAGGTGCTTTTATCATCCCAGTTTGCCTTTTAGTAAATATTATTATGCTTATAACTAACACAACACAAACAGCAAATATTGATATATGGAATTATTGGCAGTTTGCTTTTACAGGCTCTTTAGTAACTGTAATCACAAACTCTACAACTCTAGGTCTACTTGCTGCTGTTTTAAATTTAGTTATTATTCTAGTTATAGCAGACATCACAGCCCCAAAAGTAGAGGAATATACCGGACTGTCTGGAGTTAGTATACCTCATACTTTTTCTTCTACATACGCACCCATAGCTTATGGAATTGATTTTATAATATCTAAAATTCCTGGTATTAATAAAATTGATATAGATGTTAATGTTTTAGAAAAAAAACTAGGAGTACTAGGAGATCCTTTAGTTATTGGAACAGTTATTGGCCTTGTTATTGGAATACTAGCTTATGGAATAGGAGCTTATGAAAAATATTTAACTATCGCCGTTACCCTTGGAGCTACTTTAGTTCTAATTCCTAAAATGGCAGAATTTTTAGGAAAAGGTCTAAAGCCTGTTTCAGATGAAGCCCAAGTCTTTATAAATAAAAGATTTAAAAATCGAAATAAGCTTTATATAGGCCTTGATTCAGCAGTAGCTTTATCTAACCCTACTGCTTTAGCTGTTGGACTACTTCTAACCCCTATCATGATTTTATTAGCCTTTTTAGTTCCAGGAAATCAACTAATTCCTTTTACTGATTTAAGTGCTATTCCTTTTATGCTAGTTATGGTAGTACCTATGTGTAGAGGTAATGCCTTTAGAACTTTAATTGTAGGGATTATCATTATTGCTGTTGGTCTTTTAATGTCTACAGCAATTGCTCCTGTGTTTACACAAGCTGCCGCTACAACAACTTTTACTACCCCTGAAGGCTTTGAACAAATAAGCTGTATAGCAAATGGCGCTTCTCCTCTACCTTATTTGTTTGTAAAAGCAAGCCAGTTATTAAAAGGTATTTTCTTACCTGTTTTATTTATTGCTACAAGCTTAATCCTTTGTGTATATAATGGAATAAGAATTAGAAAACAAGGAAAAAATGAGGAACAAGCTCAGTAAAGTGTGAATACCAAAATAGTATAATACTAATAAAGAAATTTTATAACTAAAAAACAAAGGAATGGCAAAAACCATTCCTTTTATTTATATAAAATCTTTTCTTTTATTTTTATAAAAAAATATCTGTTCTTTTGATATCAAAAGAACCAAAAATACCGCTTTTTTGGCAAAACGCGGGGTAAAAGCCTATTATATTTCCCGTAAATATTAAGTAGCCCAATCTTCCCTAAAGGGAAGGGGCTACTTTGCTTTTTATAAAATAAAAATCACCATATTTACTACTTTTATAATATTAATTAATAAAGAAGCGTTATGCCTCTTAAAATAAAACTGCCATTATCAATTTTGGTAGTGGTAGCTTGTCTCTTTATTGGCAGTCCTATGTTTCATGATACCTTTTTATTTTACTAAGTCGTCTACTTATAATGGAATATCTAAAGTATCTATATCTTTTCCTATAAGGTCAATAACCTTTTTATATCCATCCCTATCTTTTAGCTTTGTCTTTAGTGATGTTGCTACTAAGATAATATTTCCCTTATCATTTTCTTTTATAAATGTATTAACAGCAGGAGGAAAAGTCCCCGCCCAAATAGGAAATGCCAAAATTATAGTTTTGTCTTTATCTACTTTTGCATACTCTATTTTTGCATCTTCTTTTTTTGAAGCCTTAGCCCCACCTTTAATAAAACCTACTGCTCCACTAAAATTTTCCTCACTTACAATAGGAAAAACCCCTGCCCCATTTTCCTCAGCAATTTTTTCAGCTATCTTTTTACTTCTTCCCGTTCTTGTATAATAGTATACTTGTATGTTTTCCATAACTTTTTCTCCTTGCTTATTTATTATTATATTAAAATAAGTACCCTTACTTCTTACACAATATTTCTTTTAAATAATACCCTGTATAACTGCCTTTTACCTTAGCTACTTCCTCGGGAGTTCCTTTTGCAATAATCTTTCCTCCCTCATCCCCTCCCTCAGGGCCTAAGTCCACGATATAATCGCTACACTTAATGACATCTAAGTTATGCTCTATAACAACAATAGTGTTCCCACCTTCTCTAAGCCTATATAAAACTTCTAAAAGCTTTCTTACATCTTCCATATGAAGACCTGTAGTAGGCTCGTCTAAGATGTATAAAGTTTTTCCTGTTTGTCTTTTAGAAAGGTATGTTGCCAGCTTTATTCTTTGAGCCTCTCCTCCTGATAATGTAGTAGAAGGTTGCCCTAACTTAATATATCCAAGCCCTACATCATATAAAGTTTGAAGTTTGGTTTTAATAGATGGAATATTTTCAAAATATCCTAAAGCTTCCTCTACACTCATTTGCAGTACCTCAGAAATATTTTTTCCCTTGTATTTTATTTGCAAGGTTTCGCTGTTATATCTAAGACCACCACAAACCTCACAAGGAACATAAACATCTGGTAAAAAGTGCATCTCTATTTTAATAATCCCATCCCCCCTGCAATGTTCACACCTACCCCCTTTTACATTAAAACTAAATCTACCCTTAGAATATCCTCTCATTTTTGCTTCATTAGTTGTAGCGAATAAATCTCTAATTAAATCAAAAACCCCTGTATAAGTTGCTGGGTTAGACCTAGGAGTTTTCCCAATTGGAGACTGATCTATATCTATAATTTTATCAAGATTTTCTCCCCCAAGGATTTCTTTGTGCTTTCCTACTTTGTTTGTAGAGTTATAAACATCCCTTTTAAGACCTTTAAATAAAATTTGATTAATTAAAGTAGACTTCCCAGAACCAGATACCCCAGTTACGCAGTTAATAATCCCAAGCTCTAATTTTAAGTCTATATTTTTAAGATTATTCTCCTTTGCCCCTTTTACTTCTAAATATATCCCTTTTCCTGTTTGTCTCTTTTTAGGAATCTCAATTTTTTTTCTACCACTCAAATAATCTCCAGTAATAGAGTTTTTATTATTTTTTACATCCTCTAAAGTCCCATTTGTTACAATCTCTCCCCCATGAATTCCAGCATATGGGCCAATATCAACAATATGATCCGCCTCTTTCATAGTGTCCTCATCATGCTCTACTACAATTACTGTATTACCTATGTCCGTTAAATGCCTAAGAGTTTTAAGTAGCTTGTCGTTATCTCTTTGGTGAAGACCAATACTTGGTTCATCTAATACATATAATACTCCTGTTAATTTCGAGCCAATTTGAGTAGCTAGTCTAATCCTTTGACTTTCTCCCCCTGAAAGAGTTGACGCAGAACGATTTAGAGTTAGATATGAAAGACCTACATCCTTTAAAAATCCAAGTCTTGATTTAATCTGCTTAATAATTTCCCTTGCAATAATTTCTTCGTTTTGACTTAAAGGTAAACTTCCTAAAAAGTCATAACAATCTCTTACTGACATTTTTGTGATTTCCATAATGTTAAGGCTATGAATTCTAACACTTAAGCTGTTTTTATTTAACCTATCTCCATTACAAGACTTACACTGAACATGGCTAATTAATTTTTCAATTTTATTTTTCATAGGCTCAGAAGAAGTTTCTCTATATCTTCTTTGTAGGTTGTTTATAATCCCCTCAAATATAAGCTCTCTTTCTTTATTGCCTCCAAAATGAGAATGAAAAGAAATTTTAATTGGTTCATCCATTCCATAATATAGGGCATCTAAAAAGTCCTTTGGAGCTTCACATAGTGGAGTGTCCATAGAAAAATCGTATTTATTTGCTATTTGTTTAATTATTTGGTTATAATAAGAACTTTCTTCACTTTGAATAAAGTTAAATAAAGCCCCTTCATTAATAGACAACTCTTTATTTGGAACTACTAAATCCACATCCACCATTTGGTGATATCCTATCCCATTACAGTCCATACACATCCCAAATGGTGAATTAAAGGAAAAGCTTCTTGGCTCAAGGTTATCCATTGCAATCATACAATCCATGCAGGCAAATTTTTCAGAAAATAAAAGCTTATTTCCCTCATTTTCACATATCACTAACCCATCTGCTAACTTAAGGGCAGTTTCTACTGAGTTCACAAGCCTTGATTTTATTTCTTCCCTTACTTTTAACCTGTCAATCACTACACTAATGCTATGCTTTTTATTTTTATCTAAAATAATATCTTCTTCTAAAAGCATTAATTCATCATTTACATAAACCCTAATATACCCCTCTTTTTTAAGGTGTTCTAATAATTTTTTATGAGTCCCTTTTTCTCCTCTAACTACAGGAGCTAAAATAAGAATTCTACTTTCTTTTTCAAGGGATAATATTTCCTTTGTAATTGTATCAATACTTTGACTTTGTATTTTTTTTCCACATTTTGGACAGTAAGCTATCCCTATCCTTGCATATAAAAGCCTAAAATAATCATAAATTTCTGTTACTGTTCCAACAGTAGAACGAGGGTTTCTATTTGTTGTTTTTTGATCAATTGATATAGCTGGACTTAAGCCTTCTATATTTTCTACATCTGGTTTGCTAGCTTGTCCTAAAAACATTCTTGCATAAGAAGATAAACTTTCAACATATCTTCTTTGTCCCTCTGCATATATTGTATCAAAAGCTAAAGATGATTTACCAGAACCTGAAAGTCCAGTAAAAACAATTAACTTGTCTCTAGGAATAGTTAAACTAACATCCTTTAAGTTGTGTTCTTTTGCTCCTGTTATTACGATTTTATTTGTCATTGTTATCACTTCCTCCGATTTCAAAGTTATTTTAACATATTTAAAAATTCAAAACAATAGCTTTTTATAACTATTAAAACAAATGTTCTACATGTAAAATATGGAAAATTAAATACTTAATCAATATTTGTATGGAAAAATAAACAAGAAAAGAGTATAATAAAAGAAATTTTCAAAATACTTAAAAATATTTTATACTTAAAAAAATGGAGGTCATATTATGTTTGAATTCTTGAAAAAAAATTATCACTTAGATGCTATTAAAATCCGTAGGGATTTACATAAAATTCCTGAAGTAGGCTTTGAGGAAATAAAAACAAGTAATTATATTTACGAGTTTTTATCTGAGCTAGGATTATCTCCTAAAAAAATTATAGATACTGGAGTAATATGCTATATTGATTATGGAAGTAAAGAGACTATAGCATTTAGAGCAGATATTGATGCTTTAACAATTGAAGAAGAAAACGATGTGGAATACAAAAGTACCCACAAAGGATTAATGCACGCTTGTGGTCATGATGCTCATGGAACAATCCTTTTACTTTTTGCAAAATATTTAAAAGAGAATGTAGAGAAAAATAACAAAAATATTTTGTTAATGTTCCAACCTGCAGAAGAAGGTCCAGGGGGAGCTGAGCCTATGCTTAAAGAAGGAATATTTAAAGAATATAATGTAGTAAACTGTTTTGGACTACATGTTAGCTCAAATTATCCAGAGGGAAAAGTTGCTTGTAAAGAAGGCTATATTTTCGCATCTACTACTGAGCTTTATATTGATATAGAGGGAATGGCTGCTCATGGAGCAAGCCCTCACCAAGGTATTGATGCAATTGTGATTGCAAGTCAGTTTATAAATGGAGTTCAAACAATAGTAAGTAGAAATATTGACCCAATTAAAGAAGGCCTTGTTACTATTGGCACAATTAATGGTGGAGATAGACTTAATATTATTCCAAGAATTGTAAAAATGACTGGAACTATAAGAGCTATGGAAAAAGAAACAAAAGATCTTATTGTAGATAGGATTGAAAGCTTAAGAAAGGGTCTTGAAATAAGTTATAACTGTAAAATAAATATTGAGTTTAGACATTTATATCCAGCTATATATAACGATAAAGATTTATATGAGAAAATAAAACCGGCTCTAGGAAAAGACCTTATGGTAGCTGATATCACTATGGGAGCAGAGGACTTTTCTTATTTTGCCCTAGAAGTTCCAAGTGTATACTTTTTACTAGGAACAAGAAATGAAGAAAAAGGCTTTACCTACCCAGCCCATAATTCAAGATTTGACCTAAGTGAAGAAAGCTTACTATATGGACTTTTAGCATATATTAATATTTTAAAGCTTTTTTAATTACCCTTAAAAACTACTTTAAAATAACTGAAAAAATAAAGGAATGGTAAAACCATTCCTTTTATTTATATATAATCTTTTATTTATATATAATCTTTTATTTATATATAATCTTTTCTTTTGCTAAAAAATAGCCGTTCTTTTGCTATCAAAAGAACCAAAAATACCCCTTTTTTGGCAAAACGGGGAGTAAAAGCCTATTATATTTCCCGTAAATATTAAGCAGCCCAATCTTCCCTAAGGGGAAGGTTCTGCTTTGCTTTTTATAAAAATAAAAAGCACCATATTTACTAGTTATATTTATATTAATAATTAAGAAGCATCAAAATACTTTATGATTTTATTGATAAGCAATTTTATTTTTAAAACATTTCTTTTAAACAACATAAAATGAGATAATCTATATAAAAAAAGAAAACTACCATTATCAATTCAGCTAATGGTAGTTTTTTTCTTTACTGGTAGTCTATATATCTTCACACTTTTATTTTAATTATATATAAATAAACTAAAATATATTTTTACTCAAACCCTTCTGTATAATAATCCCACTCATCTAAAAATTGATCTTCATCTTCATCAGAAAATAAAACATCTAAATCAAACAGTTCATCATCTAAAATTTCTTTTTCATCTCTATTTTCAAAAAATTTCATCATAATAAATCTCCTTCACAATTAGCTATTACCTAAGTAAGTTTTTATATACTTATTTTATAATTTAACTTGTGGCAATTATTGTCATAAAGGAGATTTTTATTTTTTATAAAAGTAAAAAATTCTATAAAAAAAGAAAGCACTTATTTTTAAGTGCTTTCTAAATTTTTTTTATTTGATATTCCTTATCTTTTACCAGAACATCCTAATACATTTTTCATTTTGTGAGCTACCATATCTCTAATAGCAGTTCTTGCCTCACCAAGATAAGCTCTTGGATCAAATACTTCTGGTTGTTCTGCAAATACTTTTCTAATAGCTGCTGTCATAGCAAGTCTAAGGTCTGTATCTACATTGATTTTTGCAACCCCTAAAGTAGCCGCTTTAGCTAACAGATCCTCTGGAACTCCTGTAGCTCCTGGGATTTTTCCACCATATTTATTGTTTAAATCAACAAATTCTTTTGGAACACTAGATGCTCCATGAAGTACGATTGGGAAATCAGGAATTAACTTTGTGATTTCAATTAATCTATCATAATCAAGTGTCGCATCCCCTTTAAATTTATAAGCTCCATGGCTTGTCCCAATAGCAATTGCTAGAGAGTCTACTCCTGTTTTGTGTACAAATTCAGCAGCCTCTTCTGGATCAGTAAATAAAGCATCTTTTGCATCTACTTTTACATCATCTTCAATACCTGCTAATTTACCAAGTTCAGCCTCAACCACAACTCCACGGTCGTGAGCATACTCAACTACTTTTTTTGTTTCTGCAATATTACCTGCTAAATCAAATCTACTAGCATCTATCATTACAGATGTAAAACCGTCATCAATACATTGTTTACAAATTTCAAAGTTATCACCATGGTCAAGATGAAGTACAGCATCAACTCCTGTATCTTCAATAGCAGCCTTTACTAAATTTACTAAATAAACCGGTTTTGCATACTTTCTTGCCCCCGATGATACTTGTAAAATAACTGGTGCATTTTCTTGTTGTGCAGCTTCCATGATCCCTTGGATAATCTCCATGTCGTTAACATTAAAAGCCCCTACTGCGTATTTTTCTCTATACGCTTTTAATAGCATTTCCTTACTTGTGATAAGTCCCATAAAATCCAAATCCTCCTAATTGTTCTTTAAAATGTTTTGTATTTTCTCCCCTAGCTCCTTTTTAAGAAGCAGGAGCTGAAGAGCGTCATCTTTTTCAGATATTTGTGTAAATATTTTAATATATTTATCCGCTGTTTCTAAATGTCCTAATTTATTTAATATAGAAATATATTCTATGATTGTGTTTGTTGCAGTGCTTTTAGCTCTAAATAAGTTTTGAGCCTGAGTTACTTCGTCTTTAATCTCACTCATTTCTGAATCAAGATAGCTAACTATTTTTGCTGTGGTTTTAAGCCTTGAAGAAATCTCATAAGGAATTTCTCCTTGATATTTATAGTTTAAAGAGTGTTCTATTGTTGCCCAAAAATCCATAGCAAGAGTTCTAATTTGAATTTCTGCTAAAACTTCTTTTACTTCAAAAGCAGTATGAACACCATATGACACAATTAAATGAATACTCTTATATCCACTTTCTTTAGGGTTTTTTATATAATCCTTTATGGTTAGTATCTTCATATCATCACGGCTTTTTATATGGTTTACTACTTCATAAATGTCTTCTTCAAATTGAGAGATTATTCGAATTCCAGCAATGTCAAAAAGCTTAGATTCAAGCTGCTCAATTTCATACCCATACTTACTAGCCTTATTTAAAATACTACTTACCGTTTTTACTCTCCCAGAAACACCTTCGATTTCTGAGTATTTCCCCATTTTTTCTTTTTGTTTTTTTACTCCCTTAAATTTTAAAACAAGCTCTTCTACCACTTGTTTATAAGGTAGTAAAAAATTATCCCAGTTTTCCTTAGTATTGATCAAGACATATCTCCTTATTAGGAATTAAATTTATCTAATAAATTAACTTTTTCACAGTAATACTTTCCTTGATATATATGATTTTCCTCCATATAAGATAAAATCATATCCCCTATCACCCAGTGACTTCTATCCCAGTTTAAAAAAAGTAAATCTTCACTCACCGGAACCCTTGAAACTAGGCGTTCAATAGCAATATCCTTATCTAAATGATATATAAACAAGCTTACTCTTTTTATAAAGTCTTCCATTGATATCATCTTTACTTCACCTTTTTCATACATATCCCCAAAAACAGTTCCTTTTTCTATATATAAAGAATGGAGTTTTACTGTATCCACTTTTAATATAGACACTAACTTCCCTGCTTCTATTAAATCTTCTTCTTCATCAAAGGGAAGAGAAGCTATAATATGGGTTGTGAGAGAAAAACCATAAGATTTTACTTGTAAAGCGCTTTTTATATAATCACTTAAAGTATGTCCTCTATTTAGCTTTTTTAATGTATTGTTGTTAACAGACTGAAGCCCTAGTTCAATAATAATATCAATATTGTACTCACTGCTAATATCCTTTAAAAAATCCAAATACTCTTTCTCAATACAATCAGGCCTTGTGGAAATGGAAATCCCCACAACATTATCTAAAGATTTTAAGCCTTCTATAATATTTTCCTTAAATTTTTTTAATGGAATATATGTATTTGTAAAATTTTGAAAATATAATATAAATTTTTCCGCTTTATATTTATTTACAAAAATATTTAGATTATTCTCAATTTGTTCATTTATAGGCACGCTATGGTGATGATTTTCATACCCCGCGCCTTTGCTTCCACAAAACCAACAGCCCTCTTTAGACAGCGTTCCATCTATAACAGGGCATGTTGTGAATATACTTATGGGTATTTTATATACTTTGCTTCCATATTTTTGTCTTAATTTATCAGATAGTTTTGTATATAACATATTATGCTAATTGATAGCTATACTTAGATAAGTACTCCTGTTCTTCTTTTGTGTCAACATTCATTGTAAGCACAATTTTAACTTCATAAGACTTAGTGAATTCTTCTAATTGTTCCAAAAAAGCAGTAGCTGTTTCATTACAGTCAATTTCGATAATTCTTCCAATATTGTCTATGTATATAGTATCAATATCATAATTGCCCCCTATTAAACCGCAAATAAATCCAAAGAACATTTCTGGAGAGGATATAGCAAACTCGCTTGTGTTAATAAATCTAATACCATTATCAATTTGACTTTGGTATTTTGCCTTGTTGTCGATATAGACTTGAAGCCCTTTTAAATCTTTAGTGTCGTTGTTCGCCTTGTTTATTAGTTGTTGAGTTTTTCCGCTTCCATTTGGACCACCAATAATTGTAACCATATTAACCACCTCACTAAATTTATTTTACTTTATTATACTACAATTTAGGGAATTAATATATATCTATTTTAACTTTTTTAAACTTTCTAATACCTCTCTCATCAAAGTATTATACTTTTCTAGCTTTTCTTTTTCCTCTTTAACAACTTTATCTGGAGCTTTTTTTACAAAACTCTCATTAGATAGTTTGCCCTCTAGTCTTTTTATCTCAAATTCTAACTTTTCTTTTTCTTTACTAAGTCTACCAACTTCTTTTTCTTTATCTATTAAATCTCCAAGGGGAATAAAAAACTTCCCTGCATCTGTAACTACTGCTAAACTATCTTCATTTTCTAATTCCTTATTAATGAATTCAATATCCGAAAAGCTGGCCATTTTACATAAAATATCTTTTCCATTTAAGAAAACAGCCCTTCCATCCTCATTTGAAGCTAAGAAATATCCAGCTCCTTTTTTCTTTGGTGGAATATCCATAGCAGCTCTTGCATTTCTTATTTTTTTAATAGCATCTATAAGTAAACTAACGTTTTTCTCATCTTCCACAAATGAAAACTTCTCTTCATAAACTGGATACGGACTAGCGATAATCATTTCTTCTTCAAAAGAATTATTCATATGAGAGTAAATATGCTCTGTGATAAATGGCATATAAGGATGTAACATTTTAAGAATATCAATAAACACATTATACAGTGTCCACTGAGTAGAAAATCTTATATTTTCATCACTACTATCTAACATAGGTTTTGCAAACTCAATATAAATATCACAAAATTCATTCCATATAAAACTATATAACTTTTCTGCTCCAATACCAATTTCATATTTATCAAAATTATGAGCCAGCTCTTTTGCTAGGTCATTTTTTCTTGAAATAATCCATTTATCACTTTGACTTAATGCAGAAAAATCAGGAGTTTTACTATAATCAAAATCCTCTAAGTTCATTAAAATAAATCTTGCTGCATTATTGATTTTATTTCCAAAGTTTCTGTTAGCCTCTACTTTGCTTTCATGCCACCTTGTGTCATTTCCTGCTTTATTCCCTGTTACTAAAGTAAATCTAAGAGCGTCCGCACCATATTTTTCAATTACTTCCAGTGGGTCTATTCCATTACCTAAAGATTTACTCATCTTTCTACCCTCACTATCTCTTACAAGACCGTGAATATATACATGGTGAAAAGGTGGTTTTCCAGTTTGCTCTATTCCTGAGAAAATCATTCTAGCTACCCAAAAGAATATAATATCAAAACCTGTTACCAGTACATCATTTGGATAGAATTTTTTATAGTCCTCAGTATCATTTGGAAACCCTAGGGTTGAAAAAGGCCAAAGGGCTGAAGAAAACCAAGTATCAAGAACATCTTCTTCTTGCTTAAATACTTTACAAGAACACTTCTCACATACACTAGGGGCAGTTTTTCCTACAAAAACCTCATTACAATCCTCACAGTAATAAGCAGGAATTCTATGTCCCCACCATAACTGTCTTGAAATACACCAGTCTTTTATATTTTCCATCCAGTTAAAATAAATCTTTTTAAATCTGTCTGGAACAAATTCTACCTCACTACTTTTTACAACCTCAATAGCTGGCTTTGCAAGGGGTTTCATATCCACAAACCACTGCATACTTGTAATAGGCTCAACAGTAGTAGAACATCTATAACATCCCCCAACACTATGAGAAATTTTTTCTTCTTTTACAAATAAATCTAAAGCTTTTAAATCTTCTAATATTAATTTTCTAGCCTCATATCTATCTAGTCCCTCATATTTCCCCCCAAGCTCATTTACTTTCCCACCATCATCTAAAACTCTAATTTGCTCTAAATTATGTCTTAGCCCCATCTCAAAGTCATTAGGATCATGACAAGGAGTAATTTTAACACACCCTGTCCCAAACTCTAAATCAACATAATCATCTAAAATAATAGGAATCTCTCTATTCATAAGAGGAAGAATAGCTTTTTTGCCAATTAAGCTTTTATATCTTTCATCATTTGGATTAATTGCAACAGCGCTGTCCCCTAGCATTGTTTCTGGTCTTGTTGTGGCAACAACAATATACTCATCACTGTCTTTTATTTTATATTTTATATGCCATAAAAAGCCCTCTTTATCTTCATGTTCAACTTCTGCATCACTTAAAGCTGTCCTACATTCAGGAC
>CAYJAA010000017.1:0-20307 GCA_964368185.1 uncultured Lachnospiraceae bacterium
AGCGTTGATAACATCTTCACTAACCCCTATTGTACTCCAAGATTCATTTTCATCCATAGACTCGATTACAACTCTAACCCTTGCCCCTGTTTTACCACTTTGATCAACAACCCTAACTTTGTAATCAATTAGTTTCATATTTTTAAGCTGGGGGTAAAATATAACTAAAGCTTTTCTAAGGGCATTATCAAGGGCATTTACAGGCCCATTCCCCTCATCAGCAGTAATCTCATACTCCCCACCAACTTTTATTTTTACAATAGCTGAAGCTTCGCTTAAAGTAACTTTTTTGTTATGTTCACCAATAACCCTAAAAAGTTCTATTTCGAAAAAATTGTTGAATTTATTTAAATATTTAGCAACTAGTAGTTTTAAACTAGCACTTGCAATTTCGTATTGATACCCCTCACCCTCTTTTTCCTTTAAAAGAGTAACTAGACTTTTAATCTCTTGACTGTCTTTATTTAAAGAGGGATCTATCCCTGAGATTAAATCAAGAAGGGCGCTTCTTCCTGCAATATCAGAAAATACAATATTTCTAGTGTTCCCTACCTCACTAGGAGAAATATGTTCAAAAGTTTTTGTGTTTTTATTAACTCCATCAACATGCATCCCCCCTTTGTGAGTAAAGGCGTTGCTTCCAACATAAGGTTTATCATGGGATAAAATAACATTGGATATCTCTGCGATTAAATTTGCTGTATATGTGAGATTTTTCATATTCTTACTATCAATACAATCATAACCTTTTTTTAGTTGTAAGGTTGGTATAATAGTTGATAAATTACAATTACCACACCTTTCCCCAAAACCAATAAAAGTTCCTTGAATAAAGTTTATCCCACTTTCAACAGCCATTAAGGTATTTCCATCCCCACAACCTATATCATTGTGAGTGTGAATACCAAGGTTTATATCTATATTTTTTTTAACTTCACTACACACATCATATATCTCTCCTGGATAAGCTGCCCCATTTGTATCACAAAGGGTTATAACCTTCGCCCCAGCTTCCTTTGCTGTGTGTAGGGTTTTCATAGCATAAACCTTGTCTTCTTTGTAGCTGTCAAAAAAATGTTCGCTATCATATATAACAGTCCTACCCCTGCTTTTAAGATAAAAAATGCTATCATAAATCATTTTAAGATTTTCTTCTAAGGAGGTTTTTAAAACCTCCTCGATTTGAAATTTAGAGGATTTTCCAACAATAGCAACTGTATCTACACCTGAATCTAATAATGCTTTGATACCTTCATCATTTTCTATCTTAATATTTGCTTTTCTAGTAGAGCCAAAGGCAACTAAAGTAGAATTTTTTAAAGGTATTTTTTTTGCCTTTTTAAAAAATTCTCTTTCCTTTTCATTAGCCGCAGGTATTCCCCCTTCAATATAAGAAACACCTATTTCATCTAATGCTTTTAATATTTTTAATTTATCTTCAATTGTATAATTAATCCCTCTACCTTGCATACCGTCTCTTAAGGTAGTATCGAATATATCAATCTTCATAAATTTATTTTTCCTCTCTAAGCTCTCCCCTTCTTACCTTACCACTTATAGTTTTTGGTAGGGCATCTACAAACTCTATTACTCTAGGATATTTATATGGAGCAGTATTTTGTTTTACAAAATTTTGAATATCCTTTTTAAGTTCTTCGCTTTTTGTATAACCATTTTTTAAAACGATAATAGCTTTAATTGCCTGACCCCTGATTTCATCAGGAACACCAATAACAGCAACCTCTAAAACACTATCGTGTTTAATTATTACATTTTCAACCTCAAAAGGACCAATCCTGTAACCACTACTTTTAATTAAATCATCTTTTCTTCCTACAAACCAGTAATACCCATCTTCATCATACCAAGCAGTATCTCCTGTATGATAAACTCCATCATACCAAGCTTCTTTAGTTTTTTCTTCATCTAGATAATATCCAAGGAATATTCCACAAGTTTTATTAGTAGTAGTATTAACTACAATCTCCCCTACTTCTCCTGGTTTTACTGTGTTTCCATCAATATCTACAATATCAATATCATATTGTGGATTAGGTCTTCCCATACTTCCAGGTTTTGGCGTCATCCCTTTTAAGGTAGCAATTGTTAATGTTGTTTCAGTTTGTCCAAAGCCTTCCATTAATTTAAGATTTGTATAACTAAAGAATCTATCAAAAACATGAGGGTTTAAAGCTTCCCCTGCAGTAGAGGCGTGGGTTAAGCTAGATAAATCATATTTTTCTAAATTTTCTTCTAAGAAAAATCTATACATTGTTGGAGGAGCGCAAAATGTAGTTATTTTATATTTTTCAAACATAGGGAGAATTTTTTTCGGTTCAAATTTGTCGAAATCATAAGTGAAAACAGCTGCTTCACAAAGCCACTGTCCATACAGTTTCCCCCAAACAGCTTTTCCCCAACCTGTGTCTGAAATTGTAAAGTGTACCCCATCTTCCTTTACACAGTGCCAATATTTAGCTGTAACGATGTGACCTAGAGGGTAGCTAAAGCCGTGAGCGGCAATTTTAGGGTAACTTGTAGTTCCAGAAGTGAAATACATTAACATAATATCATTCTTGTCTACGCTAAATCTAATTTCTTCATTTAGTACACTACTATATTTTTCAATCTCACTACTAAAGTCAAAATACCCTTTTGTTTCTTCACTATTTTTACTAACACAAACCTTTAATTTAACATTTTCACATTCCACTAAAGCTTTATCACACTCATTTATAGTCGTGCCTTCTTTAGTAATAATAATACCACTTACTAAAGCTTTATTAAATCTATAAACAAAGTCATCTTTTGTTAATTGATTAGTAGCAGGAATTGCAACAGCCCCGATTTTACAAAGAGCCACCATAACAAACCAAAATTCATAGTGTCTTTTTAAAACCACCATGACTTTGTCCCCTTTTCTTACACCCTTATCATATAAAAAGTTTGCTACTTTGTTAGAATATTCCATCATATCTTTAAATGTAAATACTCTATCTTCTAAATCATTTGATACCCACACCATAGCTTTTTTATCTGGTTTATTTTCTCCTAAATAATCCACCACATCATAAGCAAAGTTAAAAGGTATATCTGTATTAAATTCAATATTTACTAAATTTCCATCTTTGTCTAATGTTTCTTTTACATATTTTTTATATACTTGACTCATATTAATTACCTCTCCTATTTCTCTTTCATTACAATGGCTAAAAATTCACAGTCTTTTCCACCAGTTGCCACCATACCATGGCCATGAGAGGAATCATAATAGATAAAATCTCCCTCATTTAATATTTCTATATGATCATCTAATTTAATTTTTAAACTACCTTTTAATACAAAGTCAATCTCTTGACCTTTGTGAGTCGATAGCAAAATTTCACCCTCATCATCTTCTTTTTTATAAGGAACTTTTACATGGAAAGGTTCTGCTATTTTGTCTTTTAAGAAGATAGCTTTGTGTAAATATTCAAAACCTTTACGCCTTTTAATTGGAAAACCCTCTCCTTTTCTGCTTATAGTATAAAAAGAAAGCTTTGGAAGTTGTCCTGTTAAAAGTTCTGTAATATCAATCCCAAATTTAGAGGCGCATTTATAAAGAAAAGTAAAAGAATAATCATCTTTTCCTTCTTCTAAAAGAGTATACTCTTCTTTACTCGTGCCAGTTGCTTCTGCCATTTCTTCAGTTGATAAATCCAAAATAAGTCTAAGTCCTTTAATTCTTTTTGCAATTTCCATAATTTCATTTTCCATAATAACTTCTCCTTTAAATATATTTAAATAAAAAAATACTCCCCTCTCACATGAGACGGAAGTAACCGCGGTACCACTCAATTTGCTTTTAGTGAAAAAAGCCTCTTAGTTCATATCATAAAATATGATCTTCTATAACGGGAAGAACACGGCATAACTTACTATTATTTCAGTTTAGCACTCAAGGGTGATTCGACTTAAGAAAGAGCATTTGTTGTTTTTCACCTACCAACAACTCTCTGAAATGATTTCAAAAATCTTGGTCCCTATCTACGCATTTAATTATTCATTTATATAACTATACATATAAATTAAAAAAAAGTCAATATATTAGTAAAAAAGATATATAAATGTTTGATTTTTTTCTTAAAAGTATTATAATACTCTTAGGATTTTATATACTTATATCTTAAGAGGAGGATTTTTAGAATGCAAATTGTTGCAGATTTACACACACATACCAATGTATCACATCACGCCCATAGCACTTTAGAAGAAATGATACAAGGAGCAAAAAGAGCCGGACATAAAGCCATAGCTATTACTAATCACGGCCCAGGCCTTGGAGATGGGGCTCATGATTGGCACTTTTTATCTTATCATTATTTTGTTCCTAGAGTAATTGATGGAATAAAAGTTATTAGAGGAGCAGAGGCAAACATATTAGACCCAGATGGAAGACTTGACATACCAAGTTGTAGAATACAACAACTAGACTTAATCGTAGCTTCTATCCATGCAGAAACTTGCCTTGAGAGAGATTATGATAAACTAACAAACATTATGCTAAATGTTTTAAAAAATGAAGATGTTAATATTTTAGGGCATATGGGTTCTCCTTTATTTAAGTTTGATTATGAAAAAATCATTTCTCATTGTAATGAATTTAATAAAGTTGTAGAAATTAATAACAACTCTAGTTTTTCAAGAAGAGGAAGTAAAGAAAACTGTACAGAAATAGCAAGATTATGTAAAAAATATAATGTTCCTATCTCTGTAAATTCTGATGCACATATTTCTTATGGGGTAGGAAGAATTGAAGAAGCTGTAAAAGTTATTGAAACAGCAGATTTTCCTGAGGAATTAATTGTAAATTCTAGCATGGAAAACTTAAGAAACTACTTACTTAAAATTTCTGGTGAAGATATTGACACTTGGAAGGAAATATAGTTTTTATATAATTAGTTTAGAAAATAAAAATGATATGCACTTATAATAAAAGTACATATCATTTTTTTATTTTTTAATATTTTATTCTTTTAGTAAATATTCACTATTTAAAAATTCTGCTCCTGTATCAGAAGCTTTTGAAATAGCCTTTGAAATATCTTCTATCATTCTCCCAAAGGTCATTTGAGCATTTAAAAATTCATTTACTATACTAACATTAGAAATCGTAGACATAATAAGGTTAAATTCTTCCTTATCTTTTTCAGTAATCTCTTTTCCCTCCATTTGTATCATAGAAACTTTATATTGTAGCTTCATAAAGTCTTTAATCATACTTTTGTGGGTATCATTTTTGTCTATTTCTAAAGCTAGCTCTTTATATTTTTTAAATTCTTCACTTTGAGAAATCGCTTTTGCTAATTCATTTGATTTGTCATACACATTCATATTAATACAATCTCCTTATTCTTTCACATACATAAGTATTGGTAAAATCATAGGCTTTCTTTTTGTTTTTTCGTATAAATATTTTTCTAAATCGTATTTTATACTAGCTTTTATACTATTATAATCATATAATTTCCCTTGATGATTATCTAAAACTTTTCTAGTAATCTCTTTTGCGTCAAAAAGCAGTCCTTCGCTTTCTCTCATGTAAACAAAACCACGAGATACAATGTCCGGCCCACTAACAACTTGATTTTTTGTAAGAGAAACTACAATAATAAACAGCCCATCTTCACTAAGTCTTTTTCTATCTTTTAAAACTATATTTCCTACGTCACCAATACCAAGACCATCAATCATAGTAATGCCACAAGGTACACTATCTACCAGTTTTGCCCCATTTCGTGCAATTTCAAGAACATTACCATTTTCCATAACGAAAACACTATTTTCTTTCATTCCCATATCCATAGCAAGCTCAGCACTACTTACAAGCATTTTATACTCTCCATGGGCTGGCATGAAATATTTTGGATTTATAAGGGTATGAACCAGTTTCAGCTCTTCTCTACACCCATGACCAGAAACATGTATTCCTTCTGCTCCTTGATAAACAACTTTTGCTCCAAGTTTAAATAAATCACTTATAACATTTGCTACAAGTTTTTCATTTCCTGGAATAGGAGTTGCAGAAATAATTACAAAATCTTCCTCTGTAACTTGGAACTGTCTATGCTCTCCTCTAGCCATTCTACTAAGGGCTGCCATAGGCTCCCCTTGAGAACCAGTAGTCAGTAAAACCACTTGTTGAGGTTTATATGAATCAATATCATTAATGTCAATTAAAATATTTTCATTAAATTTCAAATATTTAAGCTCTTTTGCTACACTAACAACATTAACCATACTTCTACCATTAATAGCAACTTTTCTTTTGAATTTCTTCGCTGCATCAAATATTTGTTGTACTCTATTAACATTAGTAGCAAATGTAGCTACAATAATTCTTTTATCAGCACCTTCTTTAAATAAAGATAAAAATGTTTTTCCAACAGTAGATTCAGACACAGTATGCCCTTCTCTTTCAGCATTTGTACTGTCAGCAATAAGTAAATCAACACCTTCTCTACCAATTTCCGCCATTCTCGTAAGGTCGATTTTTACCCCATCAACAGGAGTATAATCTACTTTAAAGTCTCCAGTATGGAAAATTTTTCCTCCTTTTGACTTAATATAAAAAGCACAACTATCAGGAATAGAGTGATTTGTAGCAAGGAATTCTACACTAAAGCCTTTTACATTTACTATAGTTCCTGCCTTTACAATATTTACTTTTGCAGTTTTATCTAGTGAATGTTCTATTAATTTTTTGTTAAGTAGACCCATCGCCAGCTTTGTTCCATATATTGGTACATCAATTTGTTTTAATAAATAAGGTATACCACCAATATGATCCTCATGACCATGAGTAATAAATAACCCTCTAACTTTATGTCTGTTTTCCACTAAATAAGTGTATTCAGGAATTACAACATCAATTCCAAACATATCGTCATCAGGGAACTTTATTCCACTATCAACAATTACAATATCATCATTACACTCTATTACCGTAAGGTTTTTTCCTATTTCTCCAAGACCACCTAAAGGTATTACCCTTAGTTTTGGCGTAACAACTTTCCTTCTCACAGGCTTGTTGTCATGTGCCTTATTATTAGGATTATTTCCCTTATTTCCTTGCTCTACTCTGTTAGTATTAGGAGAGTTAGGAGATTTTACAGGCATTGTTTTCTTTGCATCTAAATTACCTACTTTTTTATCCCCATTTACATTAGGGCGTTTATTATAAGTAGTTTCTTTGCCTTTTGTATTTTCAACAATTGTATCTTTTCTTATAGACGTAGCTTTTAAACCATCTATATTTTCTTTTACCATTCTCACACCCTAGCTGTTATAATAAAACTCGCTTACCCTTTCAAACTCTTCATCATCTTCTACTTCTCTTATTACAATATCTTCTTCACTTTCCATAGACTCTACATAAAATAAATAAGAATCTTCACTTTCTGAACTTTCGCATAAGATTAAATATCTTTTGTCTTCATAATCAAAATCATCTTCAATATAAAGTTTTTTCTCATTCCCATCTTGATCAACTAACTCAACATACCCCATTTCATATTCTTCATTTTCTAAATTTTCGTCTTTTACCATTTTTTAAAATCCTCCTTTTAAATTTGTATAATCCAGATACGAGGCTAAAATAATTTGTGCAGCCATCATATCTATAACTTCTTTTTTCTTCTTCCAATGTACCTTCTCAAGCTCTAAAGCACGCTCAGCTTCTCTTGTGCTAAGCCTTTCATCCCAAAGTTTGATTTCATTTTGTACATTTTCTTTTAATATATCACAAAATTCCTTTGTTATTATCGCTCTTGTTCCAATTTGCCCATCCATATTAATAGGATTGCCCACAATAATAAGTCCACAATCATATTCTTTAATATATTCTTTGATTTTATCAATATCTTGTGAAATATTTTTTCTGTTTATAACACCAACTCCTTGAGCTGTCATTCCTAGTAAGTCGCTTACAGAAACGCCAATCCTACTATCTCCAACATCAAGGGCAATAATTCTTTTATCTAACAATATTAACTCCTAATTTCTATATTAAAACTAATAAAATAAATTTTATATTACTTTTAATTCTAAAGCTAATTTATCTACAAATATAATAATATAAGTAGTAAAAAATCCTTACACTAAAACAAATTCTGGCCTTTTTACTAAAATACAACAACAATATAAGCTACTTAATTTATAAAACTAAATTCTCAGCTAGTAAAAGCTAAAGGTTTTTAAAATTAAAATAACTTTACATATAAAATTATAGCCAGAATATAAAAGCTTTTTCTTATTTTTTTAGTGATAATTATACAGTGTTATTAAAATAATTTTTAATAATTTCTTCTAATAATTCATCTCTTTCTAGTTTCTTAATCATCTTCCTAGCATCTTTGTAAGAAGTAATATATGTAGGATCTCCACTCATAATATATCCTACTATTTGATTTACAGGATTATATCCTTTTTCTTCTAACGCCTCTTTTACATCAAAAAGTATTTTTTGAATAAATTCAGAACGTTCTTTATCTAGGGAGAATTGAACAGTGTAGTTTTCATTATTATTTTCCATGATAGTATCCTCCTTTTTATTTTAGTTTACATCATTTTTATCTATAATTCAAGATATTTATTATAAAGATTTTATAACATTCCTTCTAATACTTTTATAGAATTTTCTAAAGCTTCATCTATCCTTGAAATGTCTTTTATTCCAGCTTGAGCCATATCTGGTCTTCCACCACCACCGCTGCCAACGCTTATAGCTACTTCTTTAACAAGTTTACCGCAGTTTACCCCCTCAGCTACATAATCTTTGCTTGTACTAGCAATTAATGTAGCCTTAGCGTCTTTTACACTACCAAGTATTACAACAGCGCTAGAAAGTTTGTCTTTTATTTTGTCACAAAACTCTCTTAAAGTATTTACATCTACATCATCTACTCTACCAATAATAACATTTTTGTTATTAATTACACTTTTATTATTTATAAGTTCATTTAAAATGTCTTTACTTTCCCCAGATTTCAGCTTCTCAATTTCTTTTTGCAGTTGTTTATTTGTCTCAATTAAAGAGCTTACTTTCTCCATTACATTATCTCTATTTACTTTTAAAGTATCTGCAATACGAGTCAGTTTATGCATTTCCATATTTAAGGTATAAATCGCAGCCTTACCTGTAATAGCTTCTATTCTTCTAACTCCACTACCAACAGAAGACTGAGAAATAATTTCAAATACATTAATAAATGAAGTATTTTTTACATGGACTCCTCCACAAAGTTCTACTGAAAAGTCCCCTATTTTTACAACCCTAACAATATTGCCATATTTTTCTCCAAATAATGCGCTAGCTCCAAGTTCTCTAGCCTTGTTAATATCTGTTTCAAATATTTCAATGTCAAGACCTTTTAAGATCATTCTATTAACCTTATTTTGAATCAGTCCTAACTCTTCCCTTGTTAGCTTTTCATAGTGAGAAAAGTCAAATCTAAGCCTTTCACTATCAACACTAGAACCTGCTTGATTAACATGTTCCCCTAAAACTTCTTTTAAGGCTTTGTGTAGTAGATGTGTTGCTGTATGATTTTTTATAGTATCATTTCTTTTTTCTTCATCAACAATAAGGGTGCATTCATCTCCGACCTTAACTATCCCTTTTTCAATAATTACTTTGTGTAAGAATTTATCCCCTGTTTTTATTACATCAATAACTTTTCCCTTAAAGTTATTTGTTGTTATTACCCCTATATCATGAGCTTGTCCACCACTAGTTGCATAAAAAGGTGTATCTTCAAATACTAAATAAGCTTCTTTTTCTCCCTCTATCTCCTTAACGCTATCCCCTTTTTCAATTATACTTAAAAGATTACTATTTATTTGTAGATTATTGTAACCCACAAAATTTGTAGGAGGTATTTTAAGAAGTAGGGGAACTAAATCATCTTTAAATGCTGTAACATCTTTGCTTCCTCTAGCGTTTCTAGCTTGTTCTTTTTGCCTATTCATGGCTTTTTCAAAAGCTGCTATATCTACTTTAAATCCTCGCTCAGCTAAAATTTCACTTGTTAACTCAAGAGGGAATCCATAAGTGTCATAAAGCTTAAAAGCGTCTTCTCCTGATAATTCATGACCATCATTTAAGTCGCAAATATCTTTTAATATACTAAGACCTTGATTAATAGTCTCGTTAAATTTCTTTTCTTCTATTTCTAATATTTTTAATATAGCCTCTTGTTTTTCAATTAAATTTGGATAAGCTTTATAAGACACTTCAATTGCTTTTTTTGCTACATCCACCATAAAATCATCTTTTATTCCAAGAAGTTTTCCATGTCTTATAGCTCTTCTAAATAGCCTTTTTAAAACATATCCTCTGCCCTCGTTAGAAGGTAGCACCCCATCACTTGCCATAAATACAACACTTCTAATATGATCAGTTATAACCCTAACAGAAATATCTTTTTTCTCATCTTCTTTATATTTTATATTTGCAAGGGAGCATATATAATCAAGAACATACTTAATAGTGTCTACCTCAAAAATAGTATCCACCCCTTGAAGGTATGCACTTAATCTTTCAAGCCCCATTCCTGTATCAATATTTGGATTATCAAGCTTATTATAATTCCCTTTTTCGTCTCTATCAAACTGGGTAAATACTAAATTCCAAATTTCAACATATCTATCGCACTCACACCCAACTTGACATGTTGGACTACCACAACCGTATTTTTCTCCTCTATCCACATATATTTCACTACATGGACCACAAGGACCAACCCCTATTTCCCAGAAATTATCTTCTTTTCCCATTTTGAAAATTCTATCTTCACTAAGACCGATTAGCTTTTTCCAAAGTTCTTTGCTTTCATCATCCTCTTCATAAACAGAAACATAAAGATTTTCTTCACTAATCCCTACAACTTTTGTTAAAAATTCCCAAGCATATTGTATAGCCGCTTCTTTAAAGTAATCTCCAAAAGAGAAATTACCAAGCATCTCAAAAAAAGTTCCATGTCTTGCAGTTTTCCCTACATTCTCAATGTCTGGTGTTCTAATACACTTTTGACAAGTCGTAACTCTTTTCCTTGGTGGAGTTTCTTCTCCTGTAAAATATGGCTTTAAAGGTGCCATACCTGAATTTATTAAAAGTAAGCTTTTGTCCTTGTGTGGAACTAGAGAAAAGCTTTCCATCTTAAGATGATCTTTACTTTCAAAAAAATCTAAAAACATTTTTCGTATTTCATTTAATGAATACTCTTTCATTTATATTCTCCTGTTGTTTGTATTTATATTAATTAACTGCTTTTATAGCTAAAACCAGCCATTGTTATATTTTTTTTGTGCTATATGTATTATTATAAATCCAGTAGTTATTGGTATAATAATGGTTAAAACAACCCACCATGTTTCTGTGAAAAATCCCAAAATAGAAGTTGTTATTAAGCCCAGCCCAATTATATACTGAGCTATACCCATAAGGGAAGTATAAGCCTTTTCATCTTCTTTTGATACCTTTTCATAATGATAGGAATGAATTAAGTCAATTCTTCCTTTATTTTTTATATTATACCCTAAATAACAAGCATAACTACCTACAATAGCAGTAATTATAGAAAGTATCCACATAAAAAAACCTCTTTATTTATATATTAAATCTATATTTATCCCTGTTTTAGGGAAGAAAGATTTTCAACATTATCATTATTTTGTCTATAATCAGTAAGATAGTTATTCATAATTTCTAAAACATCCTCTGCTTTAGCATTAGCAGTACTTAAAGATATATGAATTTTAGGGTCATTATAGTCAAGAATGTTTTCCATTATGTCTTTTTTATAACCTGTACATTTTGACAAAAGAGTCTCTTTATCTTTTAATAATATACTAACCATATGCTCCCTAGCACCCTTGGTTTTTGTAAGAGGAGTAGTCATAATATCTACATCAACATTCGTTACATAAATATCCTTTACTTCACCCCAAGGAATAAAAAATTCTTCTTCCATTCCAGGTATCCAATAAGCAAATCCTTCCCCTTCAATACTAAGAATATTCCCTGGTTTAAATGCGCCAGCAATAATTAGAAAAATAAACCCACCACCAAAGAATAAAGCCCCTACAATTCCAACAATTTTTAGGGTGAAGCTTGAATCCATAAATAACAATGAATAAACAGATATTCCTGCCATTAATAAACATCCTAAAACTAGTGAAAGTGATTTAAAAAAACTTTGTTTAATAATTACTTTATTTTCCATAATACCTTCCTCCAAGTAGTAAAATAATTCTTTACTTTATTATATCATAAAAAATAAAATATTTAATTTAAACTTTAATCTCTCCTGCTTTTTTAAGACCTTTTGCTGTGAAAATAGGGCCAAATATTTCAAATATAAAGGTAGAACCCATAATTATATTTAAAAATATTGCGCTATATTCTGGCATAACTCTAGCTGCTGCAACAGCAAGACCAACCCCAACCCCTGCCATTGGCATTAAACCCATACCCAAGTAGTTTCTTGTGATTTTATCGGTTTTTACAGCCTCACACCCAACATAGGCTCCTAAAAGCTTTCCTATTGTCCTTGAAACAACAAATACTAAGCCTAAAACCCCTAAAGAAAGTACCATTTTCAGGTCTAGATTATACCCTGCCATAACAAAGAAAATCAAATAAATTGGGCTAACCGCTTCTTCTGTTAGTATAAACACATCATCATGTCTTTTACAAAGGTTAGCAAGGGCTGCTCCAATTGCCATACAAATAAGAATTGGGGATAAATGAAGTAAATATCCAAGTCCTGCTCCTACTAAAACAGAGGTACAAGATAAAGTTAAAAGATCCTCATCATGTCTTCTTGTTTTTCCAAGTAAAGCAAAGATTGTCCCTATTAAAAACCCTAAAGCTAAAGAGCCAAATATTTCAATTAAAGGAGCTATAAGGGCTGTTGCTAGGCTAAAAGTCCCTACAATCAAGCTTTGAGCCACAGCAAGGCAAATACTAAATAAAAACAAACAAACAGCATCATCTAAAGCTACTACCGTTAATATCATATTAGTAAGAGGCCCTTTTGCTTTATATTCTTTCATAACATTAAGAGTTGCTGCAGGAGCTGTGGCGGCACTAATCGCCCCAAAGACAATAGCTAGGGGTAGGTCTTTAGTTACAAAATAAACCCCAAAAGTAACAAATAAAATAGTTATTGCTGCTTGAATTAATGTTATAATAACAACTTTTCCTCCAAGGCTTTTAACTTTACCATAGTTAAAACTCTCACCTATATGAAAAGCAATAAATCCAAGGGCAACATCCTCCATAAAGGCAAGCTCATTCATTATCTCTTCTGGAAATATATTTAAAAAAGATACGCCTATTATTAATCCTGCAATCAAATACCCAGTAACAGCAGGTAGCTTCATCTTTTTAAACAAGTTTCCAAAAGTAAATCCTACTAATAAAAATGTTCCTAAAGCTAATATGTCGTTCATTCATTTCACCTGATTTCTTACTTACTATAAATAAAAATTATACATCATATATTTATTTTTTTCAAGGCAATTTTTATTTAAGCTATAGTAATAATTTCTTTAATATCACTATAAAAATTTTCTCTTCCCACTATCTCAAATATCTCACACCTGTCAAACCCTTTTATAAGTTTCTCACTTGCTCCAATAAAGAAAATTTCACATCCCTTACTCTTTTGAGTAAATAAATATTCCCTAAATGTATCTAGCTCTTCAATATCAACATGATATACATCTTTAAAGGAAAAAATTATCCTCTTTTCATTTGCCATAGTCTCTAGTTTCATATTAATTTTTTCAATTGTTAAAAAGGATAAAACCCCTTTTAGCTCTATAATTTGAAAATCATTTAAAGAATTTTCATCTTTAAGACTTTTAACATTTACTTGTAAACTTGATGTTTTTATCACATATAAAATAAAAGCCACAAAAACCCCTATAATAATTGCGATTACAAGATCAAAAATAACTGTAGTAATTAGGGTAACAAGGTATAAAATAATTGCACTTATATATTTTTTTGAAAAATAAGTTTTTATTTCTGTCCAGTCATTCATTCTAAAAGCTGTTACCATTAATACACCACTAAGTGCACTTAAAGGAATATTCCCCATAACTTTTCCTAAAAGTAGCATTGAGGCTATTAATCCTAGGGAATGGATTATAGAAGTTAGTCTTGTTTGTTGCCCTGATTTAATGGCAACACTACTTCTAGCAATTGCTGCAGTAGCAGGAACTCCACCAAAGAAAGGAATTATAATATTACCAACCCCTTGAGCAACTAACTCTCTATTAAAGTTAAGCTTCTCCCCTTTCATCTTTCCTCCACTTGCTCCACAAAGTAAACTTTCAATAAGTCCCAAGGCAGCTACAGTGATAGCTGGAGAAATATATAACCCTAAAGTTGATATGTCAATATTAGAAAATATTAACCTATTTTCAAGGACTAGAGAACTTGGAATAGTACCAATAGTTATAACATCAAAAATAAAAATAGCATTTATAATAAGAGCTAAAACTATCCCAATAAGAGAAGAAGGCACTTTACTGTTTATCTTCTTTGGAGTAATAATCATAACTACCCCTACAAAAACACCTATTAATAGTGAGGAATAATTTATATTTTCTATTTGAGAAGTAAAGGAAATAAGCTGATGAATAACGCTTTCCCCCTGTAAACTAACCCCAAATAAATTCCCAAGTTGACCTAGGGCAATGATAACTGCAATTCCAGAGGTAAAGCCTGTGATAACAGGTAGAGGAATATAGCTAGCTATTTTCCCTAGTTTTAATACCCCTGCGAGAAGTAGTAAAATCCCAGATATAAAACAAATAATAAAAATCCCCTCTAAACCAAACTCCATAGAAATAGGTAGGAGTATTGCAGACATAGCCCCAGTTGGTCCAGATATTTGAAAGCTGGCTCCTGATAATGCCCCTATTACAAGTCCTGCGATAATAGCTGTTATAAGACCTGCGGCAGCATTTGCCCCACTACTAACTCCAAAAGCAAGAGCTAAGGGAATAGCTACAGCACAAACCGTTATACCAGAGAGTAAATCTTTTATGAATCTATCAGAATTATACCCTTTAAATTCTTTCTTTAAATCATTTATATATTCTCTTATCATAATTCACTACCTTATAAATTTTATACTTTTTATATCTTCTTTATTATTCCTATATAAATTCCTAAATATTATATTAAAAACTTCTTATGAAATATCTTTCACAAGAAGTTTTATTATTTGTAATATATAAAAAATATATAAGTTATATTATTTAACTTCCCAGTTGTCCATAAATTCTTCTATTTCTGCTATTTCTTTAATAATATCAGCAGTTAGAAGCTTACACCCATTTTGAGTTATTAAAATATCATCTTCTATTCTAATTCCAATATTTTCCCCAGCTATATAAAGTCCTGGTTCAACACTAATGATATTTCCCTCAACTAAAGGCTTATCTAAATCTACAGGATCATGACACATAAGGCCAATATGATGAGATACATTGTGATAATAAAAATCACTAACATCATTATCATCATTTAATAATTCCATAGCTAAAAGTTCTTTGTTATAAATATCAATTACTAAATCATTAAGCTGTCTTATTGTAACACCAGCTCTAGCTTTTTCAATAACTGCTTTATTTGCACATAAAACAATACTATAAAGCTCTCTTTGTCTAAGGGAAAACTTGCCGCTTACAGGAACAGTTCTTGTAACATCTGAGGAATAATAGTTAAATGTACAACCTGAATCCATTAAAACTAATTCTCCATCTCTAAGCTCATCTTTTGCTTTGTCATAATGAAGTATTGTTGCATTATTTCCTGAGGCAACAATGGTTTCAAAAGATTTTTTAAGACCATGTTTTGCAGGAATATAATCAAGAATTGCTTTAACTTCGAATTCATTTACCCCTGGTTTAATTATTCTCATAGCTTGTTCAAAAGCTAGCTTGTTAATTTTCCCCGCATGGGCAACACATTCAACTTCAAAATCAGTTTTTCTCTCCCTTAAAGAGTGAATATGACTTTTTATGTCTTTTATTTGAATAAAAGGAAATCTTTTTTTATAATCAAAATATTTTTTGTTTTCTAAAGTTTCTTCCTCGTTTGGAAGTAAGTTGTCACAACACATATAAATTGTATCTATTACTTCTTTATTTATAAGAGAATGTAAATACTTTTCATATTCTTCTACATATAAAATGTCTTCTATTCCACTAATTTTTTTTGCTTCTTCCTTAGATAATTTATGCCCAACCCATTTAGCTGACACTTCATCATCTTCTAAAAGGAATAGCTTAGAAGTTAGAGTATTTCCATTTTTTAAGAAAACTACAATGCTTTCTTCTTGCTCAATTCCTGTTAAATAATAAAAATTTCTATTTACTTCAAATTCGTATTCATTACCTCTTTGGTTATTTATTAGATTTCCACTAAATAAAATAGCCGCAGATTTATCTGGTAAAAAATTAAAGATTTCTTCTCTAAAACCTTTTAAATTACTAATATCCATAATAATCTCCTAAAATAGTTAATTCTGTTAGATTATTATATCACATTTTTATTTTTATACGCTAATATTTACTATTTTTTTTGAATTTTTTTCCTAAAATTCAATTTTTTTTTACTTATTATAATAAATTTTCTGGTAAAACTAATATAGAAATAAAGGAGGTATTAAAATGGGAAAAAAAGAAAAAAGAATGATGAATAAAAATGATATGAAAAAATTAAATAGAAATAACCATGAGCAAAGAGAAAAAATGTGTGATAACAATGCTTATGAAAGCAAAATGGAAAATTCTAACAAAACAAAAAACTCTAATTTCAAAGATTTATTTTAAGAATTGTATTAATTATTTATTCTATCCTTTTATAACTTAGTAAGCTAGAGTATAATAATTTATATTCCTTACGTAAAATCAGTCTTAGGATATAGTAAAAAAAATATATTTTAAATTTAAATAAATAAAATTTATAAATTACAAATATATTTTAAATTCTATCTTATATAAATCATTAAAAAAAGCACTCTTTTAAATAAGAGTGCTTTTTATTTAACTTTATTCTTATAACATAAATAGTGGCGCAAATACTAAAGAAACAATTGTCATTAGTTTTACTAAAATGTTAAGAGATGGGCCTGATGTATCTTTGAATGGATCACCAACAGTGTCTCCAACAACAGCCGCTTTATGAGCGCTGCTACCTTTACCACCATGAGCTCCACCCTCGATGTATTTTTTCGCATTATCCCAAGCACCACCTGAGTTTGCCATTTGAATAGCAACTAAAACTCCAGTTACTAAAGCTCCTGCAAGTAGTCCGCCTAGTGCTTCTGGTCCCATTAACATACCAACAGCAAGAGGAGCAACAACAGCGATAATTCCAGGAATAATCATTTCTTTAAGGGCAGCAGCAGTTGAAATTTCAACGCATTTTGCGTATTCAGGTTTTGCTGTTCCTTCCATAATACCAGGTATACTTTTAAACTGTCTTCTAACTTCTTCAATCATTTGATTTGCAGCTTTTCCAACAGCTTCCATAGTTAAAGCACTAAAGATATATGGTAGAGTACCACCAATAAGAAGACCTACAATAACATTAACATCTAAGATATTGATAGATGTAATCCCTACAGCTTGAGAATAAGAAGCAAATAGTGCAAGAGCTGTTAAAGCAGCAGAACCAATTGCAAAACCTTTTCCAATAGCCGCAGTTGTGTTACCAACAGAGTCAAGTTTGTCTGTAATTTCTCTAACACTTCCTTCAAGTTCAGCCATTTCAGCAATCCCACCAGCATTATCAGCAATTGGGCCATAAGCGTCAACTGCAATAGTAATACCAGCAGTTGAAAGCATTCCAACAGCAGAAAGAGCTATACCATATAGTCCTGCAAAGTGATAAGATACTAAAATTGCGATACAAATGAATACAATTGGAATAGCAGTTGAAAGCATTCCTACAGCAAGACCACTAATAATAGTTGTAGCTGCTCCTGTTTCACTTTGTTTAGCAATTTTTTTAACAAATCCATAATGTTCAGAAGTAAATATTTCAGTAATTTTACCGATTAGAATACCTACAGCTAAACCTGCAACAATAGCATAGAAGTAGTTAATACTACCAAGAATGTTAGTTGAAAGGAAATAAGCAGCAATGATAACTAAACCACCACTTACATAAGTTCCCATATTTAAAGATTTATGAGGGTCTGAATTGTCTTTTCCTTGAACAAAGAATGTTCCAATAATAGAAGCAACAATCCCAACACCTGCTAAAATAAGTGGGAACATAACTGCTTCAGCACTTCCTAAAAGAAGAGCCCCAAGAGTCATAGCAGATATAATAGAACCAACATATGATTCAAATAAGTCTGCTCCCATTCCAGCAACGTCTCCTACATTATCCCCTACGTTATCAGCAATAACAGCTGGGTTTCTAGGATCATCTTCTGGAATTCCAGCTTCAACTTTCCCTACTAAATCAGCTCCAACGTCAGCAGCTTTTGTATAAATACCACCACCAACTCTAGCAAATAAAGCAATTGAAGAAGCTCCAAGACCAAAACCTGTTATGATATCCACATCATTAAAGATCATGTATAACACACTAACTCCAACAGCTCCAAGTCCTACAACACTAAGACCCATAACTGTTCCCCCATCAAAAGCAACTTTAAGTGCTTTTGGAAGTCCACTTCTAGCTTGATTAGCAGTTCTTACATTTGCTTTTGTTGCAACTTGCATACCAATAAATCCAGCAAGAGCTGAAAAGATTGCTCCAATTAGGAAGCAAATCGCTGTTGTCCATGAATTCAGTGCAAATCCAAGTAAAACAAATAATAAAACCACAAAGATTGATAAATATTTATATTCACTTGTTAAAAAGGCCATTGAACCTTCGTGAATATATGAAGCAATCTCTTTCATTCTTTCTGTTCCTGCATCTAACTTTGAGATGCTAAGTAACAAGTAAAGTGCAAAGATAATTGCTATTCCCCCAACAATAGGGGTTAAATAACTTAATGTTTCTAACGTAAACATATAGTGTCATCCTCCATTTTTTTGATTATTACTTTATTAATTATTTTGATATAATACCAAAAATAAAAATTGATATAAAAAATAATGCTCCAGATATTGTTGTCAGTTTTTTAAGTAGGCCTTGTAGCCCTTGAGATTTTTTCTTGCTAAAAAGAGTGTCGTTTCCTCCACCAATAGCTGAACCCATACCAGAAGATTTGCTTTCTTGAAGCAGCACACTTAATATAAGCCCTAAACTTGAAGCGATTATTAATACTAACAATAATGTTTCCATATCATCCTCCTAAACATTTTCACAGTGATTGATTATATCACAAATAATATTAATTTGTAAATAATCTTTTAACTTATTTTTCAAAAAACACCCTTTTTCTCTTCCTTATTATTATATATCTTTCAAAATTTACCATGTTTTGTATTATTTATAATTTTTCATAGACTTATATAAAAAGAAAATATCCTTTCATTTTTCTTAAAATCTATCTTTTTTATTGGCTTTTACCATTAATATTTCCCTTGAAATATTAAAGCAAATTATATATAATAATTAACTAAGCTTTAAATAGTATTTAAAGTGATAAATTATACTGAAATTAATAAGGTTTATTACCTTTTATTCTCTATATTTAAAGAGGTTATATATGATTATTTCATTTTTCATTATTTTGTTTTTTGGATTTATTATTTTTTATATTTCAAAAAAAGTAAATATCCCAAGCTGTATCGGTCTTATCATTTTAGGGGTTATTATTGGGAATTTTTCTAGTGTTATTAGTGAAAGCTTTATGGATTTAACAGATGAAATAAGAAAGCTCGCCCTTATTATCATCCTTCTTAGAGGAGGGCTAAATTTAGACCTAAGTCAGATAAAAAAAGTAGGGCTTAGCACCCTACTGTTATCTTTCCTTCCTGCTACCTTTGAAATTATTGCTATCACGATTTTTGCCCCTATGTTTTTTAATATTGGAATAAGTGAAGCTCTCCTTCTTGGAAGCGTAATTGCTGCAGTTTCTCCAGCAATTGTAGTTCCTGCTATGCTAAAGATATTAAGTTCAGAAAAAAAGAAAAAGGTTCCAAGTATGATTTTAGCAGCAAGCTCTATTGATGATGTATATGTTATAGTTGTATTTACATCTTTTTTAAGTTTAGTATCCCAAAATACTTTTGAAATTATATCCCTTTTTAATATCCCAATATCTATTATTACTGGAG
>CAYJAA010000018.1:0-13424 GCA_964368185.1 uncultured Lachnospiraceae bacterium
TCTCTTTATTATTTACATTAATATAATATATATATCAGCCCGCACATAGCAAGGGCCATATTTTCAGGGATAGATTTAAAAATAGGTTGTAATTTATCATAATTGTCTGGGTTTGTAGCTATTAGTAAAATAAAATATTGACTAAAAATATTTACACTAACCCCCCCTGCTTTTACAGGGGTAGAGATAAGTAGGTTTAAATAACTTTTATCATTTAAAGCCTCACTATTCTCTTTTATATTTTCATTCACCTTTTCAGTAATCTTATTAATTAGCTGATCATATTTATATTTTTCATTTTTTTGTATATTTAAAGTAATCGCTAAATTTTCAAGAATAGATAAAAATATATCTTCCCTAGATAACTTAGTTTTTTCTAAAATTTCTACAACCTTGTTATCAAAGTTAGTTTTATTAATAGCATCAATATTTAAAAGTCTGCAAATAACATCATCAAGGGTAGAATTATATCTCACCCCTAGCTTTGATTTTATTTTTACAGCTTGTATATCTTTTTCACTTTCCTTACAAAGATAGTATCTATACCCTTTTACAAGTTTAAAGGTCTTTAATGTGTCTAAGTAGCCCTTTTTAATATTTTTCTTAAGAGACTTCCCAGAATACTCTTCACTTAAGCCTACAAATTCACTAGCCTTAATAGTAATCATATTACTTGGAATAATACTTTTATTAATAATTTCATTTTCATCAGTTGTAATAATATTTTTATATCCATTTTCATAAATAGACATTATATTTTTTTCATTTGTGTTAATCGAAAAGTTTTTATCAAGACTCGCTTTGGCGATTTGTGGAAAACAAATGCTTGCTACAATGTAGTTAACAAGCCTCCCTTTTGGGATTTCTGAGATAAGTAGACTTTCTATCTCTAGATTACTAGGGTTTATAACATTTAATGTTAATACAGTAGAACTTTTTCTTATTTTTTGTTCATCAATATATTCATTTAAAAAATTTCTAAGAGTTACAACCCTAGGATCATTCCCTGTAATAAATTTAAGAAAAGATTTTTTAAAAGTTTTTCCATCCTCATTAGCCCACTTACTTGAATATAACTCAGCAACAACTTCACTAACTTTAAATATGTTATTTTTAACTGCATTACTCCAAAATTTTACTGCTAAATCTAAATCTCCTTGAGCAATAAATGTTGCATTAATGCAACCTAAATAAGAGCTAGTTACATTTAGTATGTTTATATTCATTTCCTTAAAGGCTGTCCACATTCCAAGTTCAAAAAAACATTTGGACCCGTCGAAGCTTAAATTAAGTGCATATTGTTTCATAAAAAACTCCAAAGTTCATAATTATACAAAATATCATACCATATTATACCATATTTCCCCTATATTTAAACATTCTTTGTGATTTTTATTCATTATTTGTAAAATATTTGTAATATGTTTAAGTTTTATATTATATCTTTATATTTTCCTTTAAGGAGTTAATTAAAATACACATTAATTATCAAGTAATACTCTTTTAATAGATTTTTAATAAATAATTGATAAACTTTCCTTAATTAATAAAGGAGAAACTATATGGAAGCTAAAAAATTTTATAAAAGCACAAAAGATAAAATGCTAGGTGGTGTATGCGGTGGAATTGGAGAATATCTTGATTTTGATTCTACAATCATAAGACTTCTCCTTGTCCTTCTTGCAATTTCAAGTAGTGGAGTTGTTTTAATCGCATATATTATTGTATGTCTTATAATACCTTATAATCCCATACATATATATGGAGAAGATTTTATGAAAGATGCAGTAAACAAAGAAGAAAAAGAAGAAAATATTTTTACAAAGAAAAAAATTGGATATTTCATTATCTTCTTTGGTTTTGTATTATATATAAATAATTTAATCCCAAATTTCATAAGTGGATATTTTATCCCTATATGTTGTTTAATTGGAGGAATTACACTTATTGCTACTTCTTATGATAAAGGTAAAGATACAAATAACAACTTTTATTACGAAGAAGAAGAAGAATATACTACATCTACCATAAATAAAGAAGAAGACAAAGAATCTAATGAAGTTTTAAATGAAGTAGAAGTAGAAATAGAAGAAACTAGCGAGACTTTAGATGAAGAAATCTTAGAAGTGGCAGAAGCTGAAACTGAGGCTGAAACAGAAGAAACTAGGGAATCTATAAATGAAGAAGCGGATGTTAAATCCCAAAAGGAGAATATAAATGAATAATAATAAAACAAAACTTATAATAGGAATAGCTTTAGTAGTCCTTGGTATATCTTGGACACTGTCTTCTTTTGGAATACAAATAATTACTTTTCCAGGTTTTATAAAAGCTATATCCCTGACTTGGCCATTATTGTTTGTACTAATTGGTATGAAAATGGCATGGCCTGAAAAACATAATATCTTAGCAGCTGCATATGCTATATTTATCATTATAGTATTTGCAACAGCAATTCTTGAAAGTGGATTTTTATTTAATAATATTATGAATTTTCAACCAAACAATGTCCCTAACATTAAAAGACCTTGGTAAAATGTAAAAATAAAAAAGTAGGCTATATACAGATACTAGTAAAGAAGCAAACTGTCACTACCTAAATAGGTGGTGGCAGTTTTCCTTTAGTAACATAATGCACTTTTTATTAATAATAGTATATAATTAGTAAATATGGTGCTTTTTATTTTATAAAAAGCAAAGCCTCCCGTTCCCGTGAGGGAATCATTGGGAGGACTTAATATTTACGGAAAGTATAACAGGCTTTTACCCCGCGTTTTGCAAAAAAGCGGTATTTTTCGTTCTTTTGATATCAAAAGAACAATTATTTTTTTTATAAAAGAAAAGATTATATATAAATAAAAGGAATGGCCCACACCATTCCTTTTTCTTCTAGATTATAAAGTTTCTTTATCAGCATATTCCCATCCCTGCTTTTTTTGTTATATTTTTTTTATAACTTTTAGTGAAGAAAATATTTAAATACAATAGCAAAGATACCAACACACCCACTTCCCATAGCAAAGAGGATTTTACCTACTGTTGTAAATCTAGAAACCTCTGCGCAAACCAGTCCGTAAAAAAACAAACTTAAAACCCCAAAGACAACAGAAATTTGTATCGCCACATCTAAAGAGAAAGCCCCTGCTTTTGATACAAGAATCAAAATACAAGGAACAATGGCAGTTAACACAACCTCCCACACTAACCTAAAAAGTCTTCTCAGCTCTTCTTTTGATATAAAACCCATCTTTTCAATATGGGCTCCTATAAACTGTGCGTAGGCCTCTGCAAAACCAAGGGCAGTAACTGTTCCAACTAATTTAATAATAACTTTATAATGATCTGTTTCATATCCAAGGAAATAAAGTAGTAACGCCATTACGATGATTGTTCCATATATTTCCTGGGAAATAAGCTCTTTTACTCCCTTATTAAAAGGAATATTATTTCTTACTTTATTGATAAACATTTTATATTTTGATATTAACATTATAGTTTAAATTTCTCCTATTTTATAAATTTATAAGAAGTTAAACCCTTATTTATTATCTATTTGACATGCCATATTATATTATCACATTATTGTATTATATACAATAATACAAAAGAAATTATAATGTATTAATATAAAACTTTCTTGAAAAATTTTCTTAAAAGATATATACTTATTTTATCTTAAACATATAGCCCTGGACTATATATAGGCTTTAGTAAACTCTATAAACTTTTAAATATTATATAAAGAAAGAGAGAAATTAAATGGATAATTGTTTATTTTGTAAAATTATTAATAAAGAAATCCCTGGGGAAATTGTATACGAGGACGAAAAAGTAATCGCCTTTAAAGATATTAACCCTATTGCCCCAATTCATATTTTAATTGTCCCAAAACAACACTTTAAGAGTATATTAGATGTAGAAAATGAAAGTAATATTGTTTCATATATCCACAGCGTAGCTTGCAAATTAGCCCTAGACTTAAATGTGGCTGATAAAGGCTTTAGGCTAATTAATAACTGTGGAGTAGATGGAGGACAAACAGTAATGCACCTTCACTATCACTTCTTAGCTGGTAAGAAATTAGGATGGGAATAAAATATTAAAAAGATAAAAAAAGAAAGGCTATATACAGATACTAATAAAGAAACTTTATAATCTAGAAGAAAAAGGAATGGCGTGGGCCATTCCTTTTATTTATATATAATCTTTTCTTTTATAAAAAAAATAATTGTTCTTTTGATATCAAAAGAACGAAAAATACCGCTTTTTTGCAAAACGCGGGGTAAAAGCCTGTTATACTTTCCGTAAATATTAAGTCCTCCCAATGATTCCCTCACGGGAACGGGAGGCTTTGCTTTTTACAAAATAAAAAGCACCATATTTACTACTTTTATAATATTATTAATAAAGTGGCATTATGCCACTAAAGCAAAACTGCCACTACCAATTTAGGTAGTGACAGTTTGTTTCTTTGCTAGTAGGCGTATATCCCCTTCTTTTTTTACTAAAATCTTTTATTTTACACTTTTATTTTTCTTATATATTATTTGACTAAGTGAACCAAGACAGATAAGGGATAAAGTTACATATACCCACATATTGCTATAATCTCCTGTCTTAGGACTATCATCTTCTCCATTCATATCTTTAATATGTAGCGTTAAGTAAGATGTTCCATTTGTAAATTCACATGTAAATTCATATGTACCCACTGGGAATGTTGCCACATAGTCTTCTTTCAAGGTTATAATAACAGAGCCTGCTACTACATCATAATTAAGTGGATCAACGAGCTCTCCTTTATGATAAACTGCTAGAAAGTTTTCTAGCTCTCCCTCAGAAGTAAACGTTACATCTTGAGGTTCTTTTATCCAAATTGTTTGGTTGTTTCCATCTAATATTCTAAACTCTGCTTTTTTCTCCCATTTAGCTGATAAAATAATGTCTCCTATTATTGGTGTATTAAAATCAAACTCATCTGCCCCTAAGTACCACCCTGAAAAATTATAACCTACCCTACTAGGAGTGGTTGCTGGCTTTGTAAGCTTATCACCATGAGCAACATCTGATACACTTTCTATTTTGCTGCCGCCACCACTATCAAAACCTATTATATATCCAGGCTTTATTTCAAGTGTCCCTTTATTAATTGTGATTTCATAGTTTGGATAATCTGCTATATTTGTCATTGTAATTTCATAACTGCCTGCTGTTAATGTATCCACAGCTGTAGTAGAATAGCTAATATTTGTAATAAGACCCTCTGTTGAAGTCGCTGTAAAAGTAGGCATAGGCATTCCCCTTACTATCTCAAAGTCATCAATATCTACAACTACTGCTTTCTTCCCTACCACAAGGGTTAGACTTGCTTTTAAATTACTTGTGTTTGTATACCCATCTGGCATAACAAGAGTTCCTGCAAAGGTTTGATTTCCTGAAGTAGTAGGGCTATAACTTGTTGTGTCCCAAATTACATAAAGATTTTTAGTAGTTCCATCATTCATTAGCACCGTTACTGAAGAAGGTAGGTTTACATAATATATATCTGTACCATAGTCTACATCTATATTTGGTAAAGAACCAACTGACACAGCATCAACTAAATCAACTCCGAAGATTGTAGCATTTCCTACTACTGTATTATAATTGTCTGTATCATCTGGAACAAATGTATAATCATAAGAGTTTGACCCTTGTTGCACAGTTGTTACAACTGCTCCGTTAAGCTCAAAAGTAAAGTCTCCCCCTACATCATCAACTACATCTGCAAGAGATTCTAAATCTGTGCCGACTACTGCTTTACTTGGGAAAGAAATTTCTGGAGTAGCTTTTTGAATGTCTACCTCAAATTCATAAGTTGCTACTGGAGTAGTTGAAACAAATTGTGCCGAACCAGTAGGACCTATTTTCAGCAAATAAACTCTTACATAGTATTTAGCGAAATAATTCGCCTGTCCAGGATTTTGCTCTTCTAATAATTCTTCATTATGACTTTCTAAAACATTTGTAAAAGAAAGGGAGTTAGAATATTGTATACTATTGACGCCATATCCATTCATTCCTTCATAAGTAGTTTCATTAAAGCCAATTTGTGTTCTTTTTTGCCAGTTATATCCATAGAAATAGTCTCCTACCTCAAGGCTTGAGGTAGGTTTTGGATCTATTCCATTTAATTTTCCTATTACTTCAAATGTTGCTGCTTCTCCATCATATACTTTTTCTATATTTTCTCCACTACTATCACTAGCCCCTTTAGTAATTGAAAAGGTAAAAGATGTAGTAGGGGCTGTATAAATAGAATATAAGGTATCTCCAATTACATTACTGCTACTTGTTACAGCAAGAAGATCCGTAGGAGAAAATGCCCAACCATTTTTACCACTTGGAGTACCAGGAAGTGTATAATCACTTTCCACTTCCCAAGCTAAGCTTGTTGCAAAATCATCTGCTTTTTTATAATTTAGAGGAAAGTTCCATAAAACTTCACGGTCATTACTGGAAGACAGTCCATCATAAGTAACTGTCATTTCGTATGTAACACATCTGTCTTGATCGTCATACACTCTGTCTTTCATATAGTTTGCTTGAGCTTCATTTTTACAAATTACATGTAATGTAGGAAAACTGACAGCATTTCCCCAAAATAAATCCCCATCTCTTCCATCTAAAACAAAATTTGTATCTCCTGTGTAAAACCATGTTAAATTACTACAACCAATAAATGCTGAATAATGAATATTCGTAACACTATTAGGAAGAACAAGTTTTTCAATAGCAGCGCTAGAAAAAGCGTGCTCACCAATATGAGTTATTTTACTATCTTCAGGAAATACAACTTCTTTAAGAGAGCTACAATTTTGGAAAGTATATAATCCGATAAATTCAATATTTTTACTTAAAGTAACTTTTGTAATATTATCACACCCATTAAATACTTGTCCTCTATCTAAGCCAGTTCCAAACTGAATAACTGAATCAGGAATTACAACTTCCCCTGTTAAGTTAGTATGAGCAAAGGCTGAGTGTTCAATTACCTCTACACTACTTGGGATACCACCTTGCAAGGTAGTAAAAGGAACGTACATAAATACTTGAGAAGAAAGGGTTTTAAACTCAGGGTTATTTGGAAGTTTTATTGTTCCATTAAACTCTGTTTGATCAAAAGCCGAGCTTCCAATATAAGTAATTGAGTCAGGTAAAATTAAATCCCCTGTTAAAGCCATACCTATAAAGCTATTATCCTTAATTATCTCTAGATTAGAATCATTTTCAAAAGTAAGGCTACCTTTTACTTTCTTTTGATTAAAAAAACTATAAGGATCTGCTGTAAAAGTATCAATCTCTACAACATCTTCTCCCCCTATTTGACTAGGAATCACAAGATTTACTAAAGTGTATCCATCGCTATCTTTAGGTAGGGTATCAAAATAAGTCTTGTTAAATCCTGTTATTTTTACTCCACCTGCAGTGCTTTGCGTAGTATAAAGCTGTTCATAATCAGCTGTTACACTGTCTGCTGATACTTTCATACCACCCATTAAAGATGCTATAAATATCCCTGTTATAATAAGGGTAAACACCACTATTTTTTGTATTTTGTTTTTCGTCATAATGACCTCCTTGATAGCTTTCCTTTTAAAAAGGTAGAAAAATATTTAATAAAATGCAACTAAAAAAGCTTTGCTACATACTTTGTAGCGCAAAGATAGTTTCATTTTTTATTATATATACTTTATAAATAAAACACGGCATTACTGCCCTAAATTTGACTAATTATATACATCATTCAATCTAACTTTTTTACATATATATGGTATCTTTTTTAAAAAAAACACACATATATATATAAATTATACACTTATGTTCGACATAAAACAACCTTTTAAGGAGATTTTTCCCCTTATTAAAGTTAAATTTTTAGTCTAATTAAAACTCTTATTTTTTTTAAAAGGATAAAAACTTCAAACTTAAAATAAAAAATAGTGATATATTTTTAATATATCACTATTTTTAAATTTTTTTTAGTTTTTTAATATATTTTTCTTGCTAAACTAAAACCCTTAACTATTAACTATGATTAATCAAATAGTTTCTTGCTTTAATCGTATCAGAATGTAGGGTTTTATTTTTTGAAATAACAAAAGTTATAACCCTATCAAGGCTCATAATAATAGCCTTGTTTATATCTTTGTTTTCATAAACCATACTTCTTATTTCTTCAACACCCTCATACTCTCTACCCTCTTCAGTAACATCTGCTAAAAATACAATCTTGCCCAGCAAAGACATATTTTCTCTTCCTGTAGTATGATATTTTATAGCATCTAATATTTCACTATCTTCAATACCAAAATCTCTTTTTGCTAGTATACACCCTACATATTGATGTAAAATAGAAGAGTTGCTGATTAGATCTTCATTAATTTCATAACCTTCTTCTTTTAATATAAGAATCGATTCCTCATAAGAAATATTTTTTCCATTATCATGAAGAAGAGCGGCTATATATGCTTTATTCTCATCAACTCCATATAGCTTTGCTAGCTTAACAGCTTCCTTTGCTGTGGATATTGTGTGAATAAATCTATCTTCTTTTAAAAGGCTTTTCAGTCTTTCTTTCATTTCTTCTATATTCATTTTTTTCTCCTATGAGCAATATAAATCATTGTCCATTATATATTGTATTACATCCTCATCAAGTAGGTTACTATAACTACTCCTATTTTTTAAATCTTTATATATGCCACTAGAAGAAATATCCATATAAAAATCTTCTATAACATATATCTGAGCTTTATATTTATTCCTAAGCATATCAATTTCTTTGTTTAAATCTTCCATAGAATAAGGAGGCCTTAAAGATATTAAAAACACCATTTTTTTAAATAACTTTTCATAGTCTTTCCATTTTCTTATCTCGAAAATAATATCTGAACCTGCTATGAAAAAAAACTTAGTGTCTTCTCCCATTTGGGCTTTAAAATGATTAATAGTATCAATTGTGTAACTAACACCTGACTTTTTTATCTCATAATCACTTACATTAAAAAAAGCATTTTTATCACAAATGATTTTTGTCATATTATATCTATGAATGTCTAAAACCTGTCTAAGATTTTTCTTTATAGGGTTTTTGCGATTAACAACAAATAATACTTCATCTAAATCAAACTGGGCTAAAGCCTTTTTTGCCAGCTCTTCGTGGCCTTTATGAATAGGGTTAAAACTTCCACCAAATAATCCTATTTTCATACAAACCTACACATTATATTGATTAATATCTTTATTTCTTTTATACAATATAAATTTATTTCCGATAGTACAAACTACTTCGCTACCAGTTTTTTCAGCTAAAAAATTAGCTACTTCTCTAACTTCTTCTAGAGAATTTTGTTGTATTTTTCCTTTAATAAGCTCTCTTTTTTTGATAGCGTCACTAACCTGAACAACAGTATTATCTAAAACCCCATCTTTACCTATATGAATAATATCGCTCATATCATGAGCGCATTTTCTTAAATAATTTCTATCTTTACTACTTAACATAACTTTTCCTTTCTATTTATTTTATTTATAATACTCAAATTCAATTCCTTCTATTGATACAATATCTCCGTCATTAATTCCCATTTTTTCAAGTTTTGAGAAAACGCCTTTGTTTTTAAGAACTCTTTGGAAGTACGTACTAGATTCGTAATCAGCTAAATTTACACTAGCAACAAGCCTTCTCATCATTGGCCCTGTTACTAAATATACTCCCTCTTCTAAAACAATTTCGTAATCTGCTTCTTTTTTTGGTGCATAAATTTGTTTTTCTTCCTCTGTAAATAGAAGTGGTGTTTTTTCGATTTCTGGAAGTAGCGTAATAATAGTATCCATTAAAGGGCTAAGACCTTCGTTCATAATAGCACTAGCTATAAAAACACTATATCCAAGAGACACAAAATGTTCTTTTAAATCTTCAACCCCATTTTTATCATAAATTAAATCTGTTTTATTTAATACTATAATTTGCTTTCTTTCCTTTAAAACTTCTGAGTAAGAAAACACTTCGTTATTAATAATATCAAAGTCTTCTTTAGGATCTCTTCCTTCAACACCAGAAGCATCAATAACATGAACAAGAAGTCTTGTTCTTTCTACATGTCTTAAGAATTCATGACCTAGCCCATGACCTTCACTGGCTCCTTCAATAAGCCCCGGAATATCAGCCATAACAAAAGCATCTGCATTTTTATGTTTTACAATCCCTAAATTTGGGCTTAGGGTTGTAAAGTGATAGTTAGCTATTTTAGGATTTGCGTTAGTCACAACAGAAAGAATCGTTGATTTTCCTACATTTGGAAATCCTATTAAACCAACATCTGCAATCATCTTAAGCTCTAGCATAAGCTCTAGTTCTTCTGCTTCATCTCCTGGCTTTGCAAATTGAGGAGATTGGCGTGTAGAGTTTGCAAAGTGTTGGTTTCCTCTTCCACCCCTTCCCCCTTTGGCGATTGTTATTTCTTGATCTTCTTTTGTCATATCACAAACTAGCTTTCCAGAAGTTAGCTCAAAAATAACTGTTCCAATAGGAACTTTAATTATAATATCTTCCCCTGCCTTACCACTCATATTATTTGGTCCACCAATTTGACCATTTTCAGCAGCGAACTTTCTTTTATATCTAAAAGGTTCTAGTGTGTTAAGGGCGCTAGTGGCTTTTATTATAACATCCCCACCATCTCCACCGTCTCCCCCATTTGGCCCACCATTTGGAACGTATTTTTCTCTTCTAAAAGCAACAATACCATCCCCCCCTTTTCCACTCTTAACCAAAACCTTTACTTTATCTAAAAACATTTTATATACCTACTTCTTATTATTATCCTCATATACTAAAACGGACACATGAAAACATGTGTCCGAAAATTTATTTGTAAATACAAATTATTGAGCTGAAACTTTTGGATAAATACTAACTTGTTTTTTATCTCTACCTTTTCTTTCGAATCTAACAACTCCATCTATTTTAGCATAAAGAGTATCATCCCCACCAATACCAACATTGTTTCCTGGATAAATTTTTGTTCCTCTTTGTCTATATAAGATATTTCCTGCTAAAACGAACTGTCCGTCAGCTCTTTTTGCTCCAAGTCTTTTTGACTCACTATCTCTACCATTTTTCGAACTACCTACTCCTTTTTTGTGAGCAAATAATTGTAAATTATTTAAATTAAATTTAATCATTTTTTATACCTCTCTAATTTCTACTCTTAAAAAACTTTTATGTTCACTCTCTAGCCCCTCTAAGGCTAAAGTAAACATTTTTAACATGCCACGAGCTTGTAATTTTATATTATCACTGGAGATTTCATCTATCTTTAAAAATAAATATCCACTTTCTATAACATAGTCTAAATCCAGTTTGAGACCGCAAACAAATCCATTTATAAGGCTTATCCCCAGTGTAGATACACTACAACAAACTAAATCTTTTCCATGTTCATCACTTCTAGCATGTCCACTAACAACTACTTCTTTTATAAAATCATCTTTTTTATCTAAAGTTAATTTTACACTGATCATATTCTTATTCAGATTTTGCTAAAGCAACTTTAGTAATTTCAATTTGTGTATATGGTTGTCTGTGTCCTTGTTTTCTTCTATAGTCTTTTTTTGCTTTGTATTTGTAGATGATTACTTTTTCAGCCTTATCTTGTTTTAAGATTTTTCCCTCTACAATAGCGCTTTCAACTACAGGAGCTCCAATAAGAGTGTTTTCTCCATTTTCAAGAAGTAAAACTTCCTTAAAAGTTACTTTCTTTTGGTTCGCTCTTTTTGGGACAATTTTTTCTACATTGATAATGTCCCCTTTTTCCACACGGTATTGTTTACCGCCTGTTTTAATTACTGCATACATATCTTTTACCTCCACTATCCTGTCTCGCCTTTAAAGGTGTGATTACTCAACTTATTTTAACCTATATCAGTGCGGATACATGCCTAAAGATTATAGCACTACAGCAGGGCAATGTCAAGGTTTATCCCCACTTTTATAATATAAAAATATTCCACCCCCTACAATAAAAAAACCCACTAAAGATATAAGGGGTATTTCCTCTTTTAAAAAGAATACTCCTACTAAAATAGATATGATTCCTGTTAAATTATTCATAATCCCTACACTGGAAACACTAACCTTACTAAGAGCGTAATTATTTAATATAAAGACTAATACCGTTGCAAAAAAACTTAAGTAAAATATAGGGGCAAGAAATGAAATAGAAAATAAAAAATTAATGTCTACTTTTTTTCCAAAAAGTAAAAATAAAAAAAAGAAAACAACTCCGCCCCAAAAACACTGATTATAACTAAGGGAGTAAGAGTCATAGCGAGTACTTAACTTTTTAGAATACACACTATAAATAGATCTAGAGAAAATAGATATTAATAGAAGTAAAATTCCTAAATATATATTTTCTTCTTTATTTACCCCTCCAATACAAAAAGCTGCAAACCCTGCACCAAAAGAGGAAGTAAAAATCCCTATCCACTTTCTTTTTGTAAGAACCTCTTTTAAAAATATCTTCCCAACTATTCCATTAACTATGGGAATTAAAGCCACTAAAACCCCTACAATAACTGTAGGTAGATATATAAGCCCTGTTGTTTGAAATAAAAAATTAGAGATAGGGTGAAAAAAGCTTAAGGTTATAATATTTTTATCTTTAAAAAAGATAGTCTTTTCTTTTTTTAATATAATCAATATAAAAAAAAGGAAAACAAATGCCATAAAAAATCTAAAACTTAAAATAATAAATATATTATTACTACTAAATTCAATTAAATCTTTTATAAAAAGATATTGAAACCCCATAATAATACTTATAATTATAAGAGCTAAATATGGCTTTATTTCCCTTTTTTCCAAATTACATTTTTTCCTAACCAATTCATTTGCAATGAAGAGTTAATTAAACTACTTTATACCAAGTTTCATCTTTTTATTAATCATAGATGCATTCATAAGCTTGTCTGCAACTACACTAAGACTTAAAACTTTTTTATCTTGCATATTATAGTTTACCCGATCTAGTTCATCATATAACATTTTTTTTATATAATAAATATTAAATGACAAATTATTTTCAAAATTTCTTGTATATTTCATTCGCCTCTTTCACTCCTTTCTTTAATTTACTCTATTATACTTTTTAATATTGTCACATAATGTCACAAAATGACAAAATATATAGAAATCACAATTTATAGGATATTTTATGCAATTTAATACAATAAGGAGTATATTTAAGGGAATTTAAGTAAAGAAAAATATTCCTTGAAAAAAAATAATATTCTTATTTTTATAATAAAGGCTAAGAAATTTAGTGTTGCTATGATATAATAGATAATCAAAATAAATTAACATTAATGACTTTGAC
>CAYJAA010000018.1:13434-20233 GCA_964368185.1 uncultured Lachnospiraceae bacterium
ATAAAAGGTGAATAAAAATGAATAAAGTTGCAGTTATAAAATGCGAAAGCTATGAAGTGGAAAAAGTATATGAATCTTTAAAAAGAGGAATTGACCTAATTGGTGGGATTGAACGCTTTGTTAGCAAAGAAGAAAATATACTAATAAAACCAAACTTACTAAGAGCAAAAGAAGTAGAATATGCGGTTACAACACACCCTAGTGTTTTCGAAGCATTAATTATGATTTTAAAAGAAAATGGATATAATAACCTAAGCTATGGAGATTCTCCTGGTCTTGGTTCTACAAGTCATGTAGCAAAAAAAGTAGGCCTTAGTAGTGTAGCAAGTAAATATGATGTAATAGAAAAAGACTTCTCTAAGGGAGAAGTGTTATCAAATCCAAAATGTCAATTTACAAAACAGTTTAATATCGCTACTCCTGTAATAGAGTGTGATTCTTTAATTAATGTTGGGAAAATGAAAGCCCATGCTTTAACTAGAATAACAGGAGCTACAAAAAATCTTTTAGGTTGTGTAAATGGAGTTAACAAAAGTCTTTTTCATGCAAAATATCCAGACGCCCTAAGCTTTACAAAAATGCTTGTAGATTTAGCTATTTGTGTAAACCCAAAATTAAATATAATTGATGGAATTATTGCTATGGAGGGAGAAGGCCCAGCTAGTGGAGAGCCTATAAATATGAATGTTTTAATCATATCTGAAAGCCCTATTAGCGCTGATGCTGTATTTGCAAAACTAGTAGATTTAGATAAAGATTATCTTCCTATGTTTGAATATAGTGAGCAAACAGAATATGGAAGTTATAAAGATGAAGATATTGAGATTGTAGGAGACGATATAACTCCACTAATAAACCCTAAGTTTGATGTAGTAAGAAAGCCTTTAGGGGATGATAATCAAAGCCGTCTTGGAAAACTTAGATATTTTAAATCTTTTATCCTTAAAAAACCATATGTTATAAAAGGAAACTGTATTAAATGTAAAATATGTTATGAAGCCTGTCCTCTTGAGGATAAAGCAATAACTATGGAAACTAAAGATGGTATGCCTAAATACGACTATAATAAATGTATTAGGTGTTATTGTTGTCAAGAAATGTGTCCAAACAAAGCGATTAAAGTAAAAACTCCTCTACTAAATAGAATTCTAAGTAAATAATCCCCTATATCTTAAGAGGTTAATATGGCAAAAAAAATTGTGATTAGAAAAATCAACAAGAAAAAAAGGAAATTAATCGAAAAAGAAGAAGCTGAGAAAAAAAAGCTTTTAAAAGAAATAAGAAAAGAAGAAAAACTAAAAAAACAAAGTATTATAAATAATGAATACTACTATGAAGACGAGACAAGTGACTATTATAGCCAGAGAAGAAAGTCTAGAAAAAGAAAGAGATATAAAAGGAAAAAGAAATCTTTTATAAAAAAACTTTTTGCCTTAATCTTTGTACTTTTAATAGGGCTAACAAGTATTTCTTTTATTTGTGTTATGAATACGCTAAGTAAAGTAAATACGATAGCTTTTACTAATAATGAAGAAGATCTTGGAATTAATGAATATGTTAATGAGTATTATAAAGATTCTTCTCACATTATTAATATTGCTTTATTTGGTTTAGACACCCGCCTAGAAGAAGAGGAGGCTTCAAGAACTGACACAATTATGATCGCTTCTTTTAATACACAAACTGGAGATATAAAGCTAGTTTCTATTCTTAGGGATACTTATATTAAGATATCTGAAGAAGGTTATACGTATGACAAAATTAATGCTGCATACTCTTATGGAGGGGCAGAACTGGCTGTTAAAACTATCAACGAAAACTTTGATATGAATATAGAAAATTATATAGCTGTAGATTTTTCCTTTATAAAAGACACAGTGGATCTTATGGGAGGAATCACCCTAGATATAACAGAAGAAGAAATATATCCCCTTAATGTATGTATAGAGGATAATAACGAGATATTTAATGAAGATGTTTCCTTTATTGAAAATTCTGGAACCCAAACATTAAATGGAAGTCAGGCTTTAGCTTACTGTAGAATTAGATACCTTGGCAACGGGGATTTTGACAGGGTAAATAGACAAAAGATTGTTTTAGGGGAAATTTATAGTAGCATTAAAGAAAGCAATAATCCTATAGACATTTTAAAACTTTCAAATAATATTCTGCCAAGTATTGAAACAAGTTTAAAAGGGGCAGAAATGCTTCCACTATTTTGGACTTTTATAAAAAGTGAACAACCTCCTGAAAGTTATAGTATAGATGAGGAGGGTTATGTAACAACTGGATATATATCTAACATTTCTTATGTTTTACTTAACACGCTAAAATGGAATGTAGAATATCTTCATAATATAATATATGACAATGAATATACTCCCTCTCCTCTTGTTACTGAGCGAAGTAATGAACAGTGGTGGTAGTAAATAAAACAAAATAAAATAAAGCATCATAACACTTCTTTATTACCTAATAGGGATATAAGTAGTAAATATGGTGCTTTTTATTTATAAAAAGCAAAGCCGAACATTCCCATTAGGGAACCACCGGGCGGCTTAATATTTACGGGAAATATAACAGGCTTTTTACAAGGGTTTTGCAAAAAAAAGCGTAGTTCCCTCTCTTTTGATATCAAAAGAACTACTATTTTATTTTTTTTATATAAGAAAGCTTATATATAAATAAAAGGAATGGCTTTTGCCATTCCTTTGTTTAGATTATAAAGCTTATTTATTGCTATACTTATAAAAACCTACGGTTTTATTTATACTCTTTTTAAATCTTCACTCACAACATAATTTGCAGGAGTAATTTCTTTAAATTCTTCTAAGGTTATATCTTTACTTAGTTCTTTTAAAACAAGTTTGCCTTCAATGAATTCCATAACACAATATTCACTAACAATCATATCAACACAACCAGCTCCAGTTAGTGGAATTGTACATTTATCTAAAATTTTAGGCTCTCCATTTTGAGTGTGCATAGTAGCAACAATAACTTTTTTCGCTCCTATTGTAAGGTCCATTGCACCCCCCATTCCTGCCATAAACTTTCCAGGGGCACACCAGTTAGCTATATTTCCTACCTCGTCTACCTCTAAAGTCCCAAGAACCGTTAAGTCAATATGTCCACCTCTTACATATGTAAAAGAAGTAGGGCTGTCAAAGTAACACCCTCCTGTTTCAATCGTAACAGGCACTCCTCCTGCGTTTGTAAGCTCAGGGTCTTCCTTCCCTTTTTCAGGAGCAGGCCCTAGACCAAACATCCCATTTTCACTGTGTAAAAATATTGTTATATCCTCTGGAACATAATCCGCTACTAAAGTTGGTAGCCCTATCCCTAAATTAACAACATCTCCGTCTTTAAGCTCTCTTGCTATTCTTTTAGCAATGTTTATTTTCTTATCTAAATTTTTAACCATATTAACTACCTGCCTTTACAATGTAATCAACAACAATATTTGGAATAGAAATTAGTTCAGGGTCTATCTGACCAACTTCTACAATCTCATCAGCCTCAACAATACAAATATCACTTGCCATAGCAACAATAGGGTTGAAATTTTTACTTGTTTTAGCGCAAAATACATTCCCGCTTTTATCAACTATGCTACCTTTTACAACTGACACATCTCCTCTTAGAGGAGTTTCTAATATGTATTTTTTTCCATCCACCTCAATAATTTTTTTACCCTCTTCTACAACTGTCCCTATTCCTGTTGGAGTTAAAACCCCACCAAGTCCAGCACCCCCACATCTAACCCTTTCTGCAAAAGTTCCTTGAGGCATTATATTCATAATTATTTCATTAGCAAGAGTTTGTCTAATAGACTCTTTATTTGTTCCAATGTGAGAGCAAAAATACTCCTTTATTTGGTGATTTATAAATAAATCATAAACCCCAAATCCTACACTGTCTGTATCATTTTTCATAATTGTTAAATCTTTAACACTGCTTTTACTTAAAGCCTTTAAAAAAGAAAGAGGTACTCCGCATTTATTAAAACCCCCTAGCATTAACTTTGAATCATCCTTTATCATATTCACTGCTTCACTCATTGATATAATTTTATTAATAGCCATTTAGTTCCTCCTTAAAATAAATAATGATTTATTATATCATAAATATAATAAAAGTAAAACAAAAAAATAATTCCTGTTTTTACAAAATATTCTTACAGCTTTATTTTTATGTTTTAAATGAGTTAAATGAATTTTCACTTTTATGGAATATATAAACTTATATTCTTAAATTTACCTTGCTTTTTATAGGAAAAAGGGATATAATATTGATAGATACATATATATACATGTATCTATCAATAGAATGGAGGATATATACTATGAAAAGAATTTTAATAGTCTGTGGAGCGGGAATCGCCACTAGCACCATGGTAAAAGACAAGGTAGAAAAATTTTTAGCTGAAAAAAATCTTACCGCACAAGTAAAAACATCTACAATTGCATCTTTTAAAGACCATCTTCCTCAAACAGATATATTAGTTACAACAACAAAATTTAACTACACAATTGACATTCCTCTTTTAAAAGGGGTTTGTTTATTAACAGGAATTGGAGAAAATACATTCTACGAGTCATTACTAGAATTACTTTAGAAATTGTATAAATTTTTAAATAGTCCTATAAATAAGATACCTATTAAATATGTATCTTATTTATCTATTTTTAATATATAAAATAACAATACCCTTGCTTAAATTTACTAAGTAAAATTAAAAAAGAAGTTAACTTATCTTTATAACTTCTTTTTTTATTTTAAGTAAGCATATCTATAAAATGAAAAGAAACAAGATTATTTCTTATTAGAATATATTTACACATTTAGCAAATCTTAATTACTGTCACTATAAATTACACCTTCACTTGGCAAGTAATAATCTTTCTTTCTTTGCCCCCATCTATATCAAATAACATGATACTTTGAAATTTTCCTAGCATAAGCTTTCCATCTTGATATGGAATAGAAAGTGAACATCCAACTAATGCTCCAAAAATATGAGCCGCTCCATTGGGAACACCATGACCACAATGAGTAAATGGCTCAAAACTAGAAAGTAAGTTCGAAGCAATGTTTTCATAATCAACCATCAAGTCTTTCTCGTTTTCGCATATCACCAAAGCTGCGGTAGTGTGAGGAATATAGAAAAAACATATTCCATCCCCTTGTAAATCAATACTATCTATAGCCTGTTTTGTAATATCATATATCTTAGAATTTTTACTTGTTTTTATAATAAAGTTTTCCATTCTTTTCCTCCTAGAAAATTACTCTGGCTTAATTAAACCAATCACTTGAAAGGCTTCAGCTTCTTGTCCTTCCTCAACTAAAATTTCAGCCAGCACCCCACTATCAAAAGCTTGAATATCCACAACCGTTTTATCTGTTTCAACATCTAGCAAAACTTCTCCCCTCGCAACCTTATCCCCTACTTTTTTATACCATTTTTCAATAACTACTGACCCACTGGTTTCCCCCACATGGGGTACTATAATCTCTATCATAAAATTCTCCTTTACCCTTTATTTCTCTAACATCTCAAGGACTTTATTTTTAATTTTTCCCTTTGATGGAACAATCAAGTTTTCAAGCTGTGGTGCGGCTGGCATTGGGGTATCTGGAGTTGCTAATCTTTGAATTGGACATTTTAAACTCTCAAACCCATCTTCTGCTACAACTGCGGCAATCTCAGCACCCCAACCATAAGATATATTATCTTCTTCTACAATTAACAATCTACCCGTCTTTTTAACAGATTTTAAAATTGTATCTTTGTCTAGGGGAACTAAGGTTCTTAAATCCACGACCTCTACTGATATTCCCTCTTTAGCCAGTTCTAAAGCGACCTCTACGCTCCTATGCATCATAAGAAGTGTTGATACAATCGTTATATCACTACCTTCATGTTTAATATCTGCTTTTCCAAAAGGAATTTTATAATATTCTGTTGGTACTTCTTTATTAATAGCAGTATTAATATCTGCCCTTCTACCCTTACTTCCATATAGGTGTTTGTGACTACAAATAATACAGAAATTATCATCTTCAATAGCCGTATTAAGTAACCCCTTTGCATCATATGGAGTAGAAGGAACAATCACTTTAATCCCTGGAATATGCATAAAATAAGTTTCCATGCTTTGAGCATGAGTACACCCTCTTCCACTTGCCCCTGTTGGGAAATGAAGTACTGCTGGAATGCTAACTTGACCATTTGAAGAATATCTAAGCTTTGCTGCATTATGGGCAATTTGCTCCATAGCACAAAATGCAAAGTCACCATACTGCAAGTCCATAATGGGTCTCATACCTCTAATTGCTGCTCCAATTCCTGCTCCTATAAACCCAGTCTCAGAAATAGGTGTATCTACAACCCTATCTTTACCAAACTCATCTGCTATTCCTAGGGAAAACAAAAAGGAACCCCCTATACGACTATCTTCACCCATCATAAAAATGTCAGGGTTATTTTTCATTTGATATCTAATTGCCTCTCTAAAAGCTTCTACTAATGTAATTTGTCTCATCATATAACCCTCCTTTAAGCATACACATTATCTAAAACCGTAGATTCACTAGGCCTATCTGCTTGCATAGCCCTCCCTACCTCTTGTCTTAAATAATCATTTATTTCTTTTTCAAGTCCATTAATTTCTTCTTCCGTAAAAATATCATTTTCCATTAAATCTGTTTTTAGTTTCTTAATTGGATCTTTTTGTCTCCAATACTCAACTTCTTCCTTTGGTCTATACCCCGCAGCATCATCTCTTTTGTGCCC
>CAYJAA010000019.1:0-6124 GCA_964368185.1 uncultured Lachnospiraceae bacterium
TTCATTTAAGCTTTCTTTATATTCTTTTAGTTCTTTTTTTAGTTTTTCATTATATGACTTGTTTTCATTTAATGATGGGGTAAGTTTAATAAAACTGCTGTGAGTATTATCTAATATATATTTTTTTATTACTTCTTCTAAATACCCATTTCCAATATTGTTTTTTATATCATCTAAAGCTTCCTTATATTCTAGGTGAAGAGTAGGGTGTCCATCATAAAGCCAGCTTTCCATAATAGTTATGCAGTAAAGAAGTCCTTTTGGATATCCCCCACTGTCTCCTTCTTTTAATTCAAATTCTAAATTATTAATGGCGCACTTAATATCTTCTTTAGCAATTCCATTAAGGACTAAATCTTCTAAAGTTTTTATAATCGTATTTTTAAAGTCATCAATTTTATCTTTTTTAGCATTCTTTGCTGAAAAAACAAGAACTGGTTGTAATATATCAACTGAATAATCTAAATTAACTTCATCAGCTATATTTTTTTCAATTAAAGCTTTTTTAAGAATACTAGCGTCAGAATCAAATAATATCTTTCCTAAAATATTAAAAGCTATAGCTGTTTTCTTGTCTAGAGAATCTGAAATAGAAAAATTGTAAGCTAGAAGATATTTACTATTAATATTTTCTGTAGTATCTACATTATATTTTAGCTCAACTTTCTTTTCTTCTAAAAATGCCTTTTGTTTTTCTACTTTTGATTTTGTAGTAATTTTTTCATATTTATCTAAATACTCTTTGTCTAAGTGCTCCATATGTTTATCAATGTCCATATCTCCATATAGATAAATATATGAATTTGAAGGGTGATAATAAAGTTTATGAAAGTCTAAAAACTTTTCATAAGTTAATTCCGGGATATATTTAGGATCTCCCCCAGATTCATAGAAATATGAGGTGTCTGGATATAATGAAGCCTCCACATTTCTAAATAAAATGTCTTCTGGTCTTGAAAAAGCACCTTTCATTTCATTATAAACAACTCCATTATAAATAATATCATCACTTTTATCTTCTAAATGATAATGCCATCCTTCTTGCATTAAAATTTCTTTTTTATCATATATTAAAGGGTTAAATACTGCATCTAAATAAACATCCATAAGGTTTGAAAAATCTGCTTCATTTAAGCTTGCTACAGGATACATAGTTTTATCACTAAAAGTCATAGCGTTTAAAAAAGTATTAAGAGAAGATTTCATAAGCTCGACAAAAGGCTCTTTTAGTGGATATTTTTTAGATCCACAAAGAACACTATGTTCTAATATATGAGCTGTTCCACTATTATCAAGGGAAGGGGTTCTAAAAGTAATGCTAAACACTTTGTTTTCGTCTTCATTTTTAATATATAAAAGTTTCGCCCCTGATTTTACATGAGAAAATTCATATACATATGAGTCTATTTCATTTACCATATAGCTTTTTATTACTTCAAAACCATGATATATTTTTCCTTGTTTGTACATATCTATCTCCTTTAAATTTATTATTAACCTTATTATTATATACTCTTTATAGCATATTACAATCAATTTTAGAAATATTATTTACTATTTCATTAAAAAGAATCTCTATTTCATTAAAAAGGATGTTAAGTATTGATATATTTTAAAAAACATATTATAATATTGTAGAATTTATACATTTTTACAGTGTAGGAGGTTTAAGCAAATGAGTCCTAAAAAAGACGAAAAAACATTTAAAGCAGGAAAGAAAAAAATTACTATTAGAAGGACCAGTAATGATATACAAAACGACCAAGAATTATCTGTAAACACAGGTGGTAAAAAGGTAGTAAGAAAAAGAAGAAAGAAAGATAAAAATAAGAAAAAATTCTCTATTTTTAAATACCTTACTGATAAAACCGTACCCCTATACAAAAGGATAATATTTGGTATTATTTTATTTATACTAGCTTGTATTCTATTAGGAATAGGGGTTGGAATTTTTTGGATGGTTACAGCTCCACCTCTTGATTTAGCAAAGCTTGAATTTGCAACAACTTCACATATCTTAGATAGTGAGGGAGAATTTTATCAAGAGTTACAAGCTGAAGAAAATAGAAAGCCACTGAATATTGATGAAATCCCAATCCCAGTACAAATGGCTTTTGTTGCAATAGAAGATAAGCGTTTTTATGAGCATAATGGAGTAGACTTAATTGGTACAGGAAAAGCTATATTTGGGGTATTTACTTCAGGTAGTATAGACGGTCCTGGAGGAAGTACTATTACTCAGCAGTTAATTAAGCTTACTCATCTTACTAGCCAAACAGCAATTAGCCGTAAAGTTATGGAGTGGAAGCTTGCTGTTGAGCTTGAGATGGAATATTCTAAAGAAGAAATATTAGAAGCATATCTTAATAAAGTAAATATGTCTCAAGCTTGGGGAATTGAGGGGGGTGCGAATTACTTCTTCGGTAAAAGCACATCTGAATTATCTATAGCTCAAGCTGCTGTTCTTGCTTCAATTATTAATGCCCCTACTTATTATAATCCTATAAAATATGAGGAAGATGGTAATGGAGGATATAAAATAGCAAGAGAGATTAATGCTGATGGAGATGAGGTAATTGTTTATGATGAACCTAACAAAGAAAGATCATTAACTATCATCGCAGAAATGTATGCTCAAGGTCATATTAGTGAAAGAGAATATGAAGTAGCAAAAAGTGACCTTACAAATAACAAAATAGGTCTTAAGACACCTAAAGATGCAGGAATTTATTCTTACTTTACAGATGCTGTTTATACTGAAGTTGTAAATGATATTATGGCTGAATATAATTATACCCAAGAAGAAGCAAGCGCTTTCGTACTAAATAGTAATCTTACAATTAAAAGTACAGTTGATGCAGATGTTCAAAATGCTATGGAAGAAAATGCAGAAAATGACAGTTTATTCCCTTCTCAATCTTCTAGTGCTCGTTCTGCTTCTGCTGCAATGACAGAAGTAAAAGGGGAGGAAGTTGAATATAACCCAGAAGTAGGTATGGCTATTATTGAAAATGACACCGGTCATGTTGTTGGACTTTTAGGAGGTAGAGACAAACAAGGTAGTTTATCTATGAATAGAGCCCTTCAAAAATTCCAACCAGGTTCTTCAACAAAACCTTTAACTACTTATGGCCCTGGAATTGATTCAGGAAAAATAACTATGGGTACAACTTTTGACAATACTAAGATATTAATTGGTTCTTGGTCACCTCAAAACTCTGGGGGTGGATATAGTGGAATGACAACTTGCAGAAGTGGTCTTACAAAGTCTACTAATACAATAGCAGTACAAGCATATATGGCTACAGGAGCTGATACGGTACTGCCTTATGCTCAAAAGCTAGGCCTTGATATTATAACAGAAGGAGCAGTTAATGATTTAAACCCTGCTGCTTTTGCCCTTGGAGGATACTCTGTAGGACAGTCCCCTCTTGCAATGGCAAGTGCGTATACTACTTTCCCAAATGAAGGGGTTAGAATGACTCCTATCTTATATACAGAAGTAGTAGATAAAAATGGAGAAGTTATCCTTTCAACAGAATCTGAGGCAATTCAAGTATTTGATGCAGGAACTGCATATATAATAACAGATGTTTTAAAAGATGTTGTAAAAGGTGGAACAACCACTATAAGTATTCCAAATGCTGAAATAGCTGGAAAAACTGGAACAACAGATAGTCTAATGCACGCTTGGTTTTGTGGATACACCGCTGAATATTCAGGAGCTGTGTGGTATGGATATGACCAAAATAAAGTTACTGCAAATGGACGGACTTACACCCTCAATGTAGGGGTGTTTGGAGGGTCATATAATGGACCTGCTGAATTCTTTGAACAAACATTCAGACAAATATATGAAGATAAAAACATAGATGGAGAAAGTTTCCCAGCTAAACCAAGTAATGTTTTCTCAGCAAGTGTTGATGGAGTTTCTGGAAAAAGCCCAACTGAGCTTTCCAGCCAAGACCCTAGAGGCTCAAAAATATATAGCGAATTATTCTTAGAAGGTTTTGGACCTGCTGGGGAAGACGATATGCATGTATTAGTTCCTATATGTTCTGCTTCTGGAGAAAGAGCAAGTGATTACTGCCCACATAGTCTTGTGTCAGAAGAAGTAATGTTAAACTTAACTGATGAAAGATTCCCTGAGGGGGTAAAAGATGGTTCTCCTGACAGTTCCCCTGGAGGTCAAGAAGCCTTAAGGGCACCAGCAGAAGATGAAATGTGTAGTGTCCATGATGCAAATACATCCAGCAGTCTAGCATTCTATCAAGGAACATCCTCTGTTTCTTCTGTGTCAATAGACCAAGGAGATTCTATAACATTATCTATAAAAGGAGTGTCCCAAAATGGGCTACAGTCTTTAAGTAGTGTTTCTTTCTCTTCTAGTAATAGCAGTGTTATAAGAGTTAGTAAAACTGCCTCAGATACTGTTGTTATTACAGGGCTTACTGGAGGATCTGCTACTTTAACAGCAACCAGCACCATGACTTCCAGTAGTGGAGGAAGCTATAAAGTTACCTCTTCTATACCAATACAAGTTGAAGGTTCAAGCTATTCAAATCCTACCTTTAACTTATCCTATAACGGCTCAAATGTCTCCTCTGTAACTATTAATCAAGGGGATTCATTCAACGAACCAACGGTGCAGGCTTATGATTATGATAATAGTAATATTTCTAATCTAATATCAAAAACAATAGTAGGACCTAGAGGAACGGTTCCAGTAGTAGACACTTCCGTTGTTGGAAGTTATGAAATAACCTACTTCGTCCAAAGTCCTATTTCAAACCTTAGTAATACTAAAACCTTTACTGTAAGAGTTCAGTAATGATATAAAAATAAAAGCACACTTTCCCTTGAAAGTGTGCTTTTTTATTTATATTTTTTTAAAAAAAATTATATTTTCAATATATCTTCGATATTATTAATCACTTCTTTTACTTCATCTAAAGTAGTATCTGCCATATGGGCAATTCTAAAGGTTTTATCTTTTAGTGGTCCATAACCATTAGATATAGTAAATCCTCTTTTTCCAAGCTCTTTATTTAAGTCAGAAACACTAATATCTTTTGTATTAGAAATTGTTGTAAGAGTATTAGAAGCAAATTCTTCTAAAGGGAAAAGTTCAAATTTTTCCTTTGCCCACTCCCTAGTATATTTTGCCATTTCAAGATGTCTAGTGAATCTATTTTCAAGACCTTCTTCATTTAAAATCTTATCTAGCTGATAATCAAGGGCAAACATATGTGATAGAGATGGAGTTGAAGGGTATTGATAATCTTTCTTTTGAATAAAATCATAAAGCTGTAAAAGATCTAGGTAATATCCCCTATTTTCAACTTTTCTTGCTCTTTCTACTGCCTTTTTTGAGAAAGTACAAACTGCAAGGCCAGGAGGCAGTCCTAAGGCTTTTTGAGAAGAAGTGATACAAATATCTATTCCACACTTATCAACCTCTATTTTTGCTCCTGCAGCAGAGCTAACAGCATCCACACAGTATATTACATCAGGATATTTTTTTAAAATTTGTCCTATTTCGTATGTATCATTCATAATTCCTGTAGATGTTTCATTATGTGTTATTGTAACAAGATCATATTTTCCTGTTTTTAGGGCATCTTCTACCATTTCAGGGGTAGTATTATGTCCTAGTTCGCTTTCAAATAAATCTACATCAACCCCATTAAACTTACCCATTTCATACCATCTTTTTCCAAAGGCACCAACAGAAAAAACTGCTGCTTTTTTTAGAGTACAACTTCTAATAGCTCCTTCCATTAAGCCACTTCCAGAAGTTGTAGAAAGAAGTATTTCGTTATTAGTGTAAAATAATTTTCTTAAATTATCACTAATTCTTCTTTGTAGACTACTAGCGTCCTTACTTCTATGTCCAATCATTTTTGTCGCCATTTTTTCTAAAACATCATCTTTTACCTCAACAGGCCCTGGGATAAATAATTTTTTGTGCATCTTAAAACTCTCCTTATATTAAAATTTATGTATAAACAAACCGCTTCTAAGCTTTGGTTCAAACCAAGTAGATTTTGGGGGCATAACCATATCAGCCTCCGACACGTTGAATATATCTGACATAGTTACTGGATAAAGGGCAAAAGCCACT
>CAYJAA010000019.1:6134-19118 GCA_964368185.1 uncultured Lachnospiraceae bacterium
CTCCTTGAGTAAATTCACTACATCTTTTTTCTAAATAGTCAAGTCCTCTAATTCCTCCAACAAATTCAATATTTTCACTTGTTCTTGGATCTAGTATTCCAAGTAGAGGATTTAATATATTATTTTGTAGTATATCTGCATCTAAAGATTTTACAGGATGATTTTTATCTATAATATTTTCTTTTGCTTCTAGTTTGTACCACTGCCCTTTTAAAAACATCGTAAATTCATGTTTTTTACTAGGTCTATTTTCTTCTTTTGTAATTTTTTCTATATGAAAATTAAGGGCTATCTTTTCTATTAACTCTTCATTTTTTAGTGGAGAAATGTCATAAACAATTCTGTTATAATCCATAACATTTAACTGATCATCACTAAACATTACTGCTAAAATATAATTATGTTCTCCTTCTTTAAAACCATTTTCATTGATTTTTTTCCCTACTTGATATGCTGAGGCTGTTCTATGATGACCGTCTGCAATATATAAAGCTTCCATACTTTCAAAAATATCTTTGATTTTTTGAATTTCTTCATCATTATCTACAACCCAAACTGTATGCCCAACGCCCTCCTCACTTCCAAAGGCATAACTGATTTATTGTTTTTAGTCCAGTTATTTATAACAGTGGACATTTCTTCATTTCTTTTATATGCAAAGAATACAGGCTCTGTATGAGCGCTACATTCTTCAAAGTTTTTTATTCTATCTATTTCTTTTTCAGGTCTAGTGAATTCATGCTTTTTAATTATATTGTTTTCATAGTCTTTAATGCTAGCACAACCACATATTCCAGTTTGTTCTTTTTTATTCATAATTTGTTTATAAATATAAAAAACTTCTTTTTCTTCCTGCTTTAAAATTCCTTTTTTTATAAAGTCACTAAAGTTTTCTTTCGCCTTTTCATAAACTGCCTCACTATGAACATCTATATTTTCATCTAAGTCAATTTCTGATCTTACAACTCTTAAAAACGACTTGTCACTTTTAGCCATTTCCCTAGCTTCTTCCCTACTCATAACATCATATGGTAGACAAGATACTTCTTTAACAAATTCTTCTTTTGGTCGGATTCCCATAAATGGTTTTACTATTGGCATACTTTCATCTTCCCCTTTAAAAAAAATTTTACTTCAATAAATATATTTTTTAATAATATCATTAATGGGGGTAAATAACAATGTTTTTTTGTATTTTTATACTTAATATGCTATAATTTTATAAATTTATATTGTGGGGTAGTTATGAAAGAATTTAAAAGAGAAGAAATCCTAAATTACGCAGACTATTTAACTTTACTTAGTAAAGAATATAACTGTCTTGAAAAAATAAGAGGGAAAATTATTACTCTTAAATCTGCATTAAATCTACCAAAAGGAACAGAACATTTTATAACTGATATTCATGGAGAAAATGAAGCTTTTGAGCATGTTCTTAGAAATTGTTCTGGGAGTATTAAAAGAAAAGTAGAAGAAATTTTAGGGGATAAATTATCAGAAGAAGACCTTAAAAATTTAACAACTTTAATATATTACCCAAAGGAAAAGCTTGCTCTTTTAAAGGAAGAGTTAAATATAAATTATGATGATGAGTGGTATAAAGGCACGATTACAAATTTACTTGAGGTACTTAAAATAGTATCTTCTAAATACACTAGAAAGAAAGTTAGAAATACTTTTAATGAAAATTATGCCCAAATTATAGAAGAGCTACTTCATAAAGATGAAACTATTAAAAGAAAATTATATTATGATACTATTATAGATACTATAATTGATACAATGTCAAGTTGTGATTTTATAATAGAGCTTTGCAATGGAATTAGAAAGTTAAATCTTGATCATTTACATATAGTTGGAGATATTTATGATAGAGGAAGAGGCCCTCATAAAGTTATGGATATTCTTTTAGAGTATAATAATATTGACATACAATGGGGAAATCACGACATATTATGGATGGGAGCAAGTCTTGGGGATGAGGCTTGTATTGCAAATGTTGTTAGAATATGCTTAAGATATGGAAACATATCTGTTTTAAAGGAAGGGTATGGAGTTGATTTATTAGACCTTGCTTTATTTGCTGAAAAAGTATATAAAGATGAAGATGAAAAATCTTTAGAGAAATTTGTCCCTAAATTAAATGATGAGATCCCTGATATTGATGAAATAATGCTTGCTAAAATGCATAAAGCAATATCTATTAATCAGTTTAAGTTAGAATCTGGTATTATAAAGTCCCACGAGGAATATGATATGGATTCTTTAAATAGAATGGATAGTTGTGATTTTGAAAAAAATATTGTTAAAATTCAAAATAAAGAATATAAACTAAATACTGCTAACTTCCCTACTTTAGATAAAAACAATCCCTCTATGTTAAGTGAGGAAGAAAAAAAGATTATTAAAGGTCTTAAAAGATCCTTTATGGGGAGCAGGGAATTATTTAGACATATGGAATTTTTAAGAAAAAAAGGAAGTATGTATATTACTTATAATGATAATTTATTATTTCACGCTTGTATTCCCCTTAATGAAGATGGTAGCTTTAAAGCAATAACAATTGATAATAATTCTTTAATTGGAAAAGAGCTATTTGACTTTATAAATTTAAAAGTAAATTATATTTCTTCTAATGAAAACCAAGACACCTCATTTTTTTGGTATTTATGGTGTAGTCCAAATTCTCCTTTATTTGGAAAAACAAAAATGGCAACTTTTGAAAGATATTTTCTAGAAGAAGAAAGTATAAAAAAAGAAGAGTATTTACCTTATTATAAAAAGGTAAAAGAATATAATACATGCACTAAAATATTAAAGGAATTTTCTCTTATAAAGAAAGTTCTAAAATAATCAACGGCCATGTTCCTATAAAAATGAAAGATGGAAATAACCCTATTCAAGCTGGAGGAAAGCTTATATTAATTGATGGAGGTTATTCAAAAGCTTATCAAAAAATAACAGGAGTATGTGGGTGTACCCTTACTTATAATTCTTACGGGCTAAATCTAATCACTCATGACCCTTTTACCTCAGTAACTGAGGCAATAATCAATTCTATAGACATTGAAAGTGAATATAGATTTATTTCTACAAATAAAGATAGGATTTTAGTAAAAGATACTGACATATCAAAAGAAATTAATAAAGAAATTTATCTTCTTGAAATGTTACTATACGCTTGCTTAAAGGGATTTATAACCCTACCTTAAAGTAAGTTTACTTAAAAAAACCCTTGACTTTTTTTTTCTTTATAGTATAATTATTATTGTTAAATTAATGTTCCTCAGTAGCTCAATCGGTGGAGCAATCGGCTGTTAACCGAGAGGTCGTAGGTTCGAGTCCTACCTGAGGAGCCATTTAGACTTTCTAGTCGATTACGAAAAGTAATCGACTTTTTTATTTTATTAAATAGGGAAATACTGACAAAGAAACTTTATAATTTAAAAAAAGAATAGAAAAGCCATTCCTTTTATTTATATATAAATTTTCTTTTATAAGAAAAGAAAAGGGTTGTTCTTTTGATATCAAAAGAACCAAAAATACCCCTTTTTTGGCAAAACGGGGGGTAAAAGCCTGTTATATTTGCCGTAAATATTAAGTCCCTCCAATGGTTCCCTAAAGGGAATGGAGGGCTTTGCTTTTTATAAAATAAAAAGCACCATATTTACTACCTATGTACTCTTAGTTAATAAAAGCATTATGACACTTAAAGGAAAACTGCCACTATCAATTTTGGTAGTGGCAGTTTGTTTCTTTATTTATAGTCATATATTAAAATCTTTTTACTACCCTCTCCCATAAAAAGTTAAATAAAAAAAGAACCCTTTCTTACTTATTATAACTTAAGAAAGGATTCTATGAGAAAATAAATTTAGATTTAAAGTTCTATACTTCTATAAAGTACTTTACCATTTTTTATTGTCATTTTAGGGACTAAGAGTTTATCTCCCCTTAAAACTCCCCCGTGTCTATCTTTAAATGTAACTGGACTTTCCTTAAGGTGAAAAACTCCTATATCTGCCTGAGTATTTCTCTTAAGGGTATCTAAATTACCACTTTCCCCCATTACTTTAGCAGGAGTTTTTATACACATGTCCCCTATTTCATTAATAGTAAAGCCTAAGTTTAAATACATTGACATCAAATAAGGAAGGGAGAAAATTGGTCTTTCGTAAACATTATAAGTTACTAAATCAGTGCCTAGTAAATCCGGTTTAAATCCTTCATCTATGGCTTTTTTAATAATGTCAAAAGAGAATCCACTTCTCCCACTAGCTACATCAAATAAAACCCCTCTATCTTTTGCCTTTTTAATTTCTTTTCGGATTTTATTATTATCATCTAAAATAGTTTCTCCCTTTACTTCATACATATGAACCCAAACATCATCTTTTCTAAGTAGCGAGGCTATATCATTTAGACCCTCAATATTTTTTACATGAACAGATAAAGAAGTGTCTAAATCCTCTGCTATTCTTATAGCATTTTCAAGGGGTTTAAGTCCCATATCCAAAATGGAATCTTTGCATAACCTTATTTTTAAACCTATGATATTATCTTGATACTTAAAATATGTTTCCTTTACTTTTTCTTCGTTGATGTATCTAGGGTCAATTCTTTCAAAGTAATCTTCTGTTGTAAGGCCTGTATTTGCAATATTTAGGTAACATTTAACATCCATTAAGGAATTTATAATTACACTTTTATAAAATAGCTCAAAATTCGACCACCCTGCAGAGCCTTGATCAACTGCTGAAGTTACACCACTAGGTAACATAATCACATCCCCATTAAGGCCGGTATCACTTCCACCTTGATATATATGGGTATGATTTTCAATTAGTCCTGGAAAAACATAACAGCCTTTTACATCGATACGCTGTTTAGCCTTGGCCTCTTCCTTATTTTCACAAGAAACGATTTTGTTATTTTTAATATAAATACTACCTTTTTTATTTTCTGAACTTCCAGGCTCAATTAATATCCCATTTTCAAGAATAATATCATACATCATATGGCTTATACTCCCTTGTTTTTATTTTCTCTCACATAAGTAGCCTTTGCTTTCAATAGCTGATTTTGAATGTCTTTTTCAACTTTTTCTCCAAATCTATCTAATATTATAGGAGTGGCATCAATAGTTTTTATATTTAAATCAAGGTTGTCATTAAATACTACGGCAAAATCATACTTACCACTGAAACTACTACCTTCTTTAATAATACTAATATCTATGTGAATAAAAAATTCATTACTTATATCTTCAATGATGCTTTTAATTTTTTCTACATCTTCTTTTTTATTGTTACTTACAATAAGAACCTTAACCATTTTTAATTAGCTAGTCCAAATAAACCTAAAATAGGTTGAATAAGTAATAATAAAGCATGTTCAGGATTTCCACCAGCTACTAAGCTTGCTCCTGTTGGAAGGTCAACTCCTGCCCAAGTTACAAGAGAAGTGATTAAAGGTGAAATCATATTTATTACATATATATGTAGTGCGTAAAACACAGTCATTGACACAAGTGTTCTAAATAAATTTCCTTTTGAATATGCTGCTGAAGGCACACAGTAATAAACTAAACCTGTAAGAGAAACGATTGGTAGAAATGCGTTACCTGGTAGGAATACTGCTAGTAGAATTGCAAAAGGAATCATAATTGTAGAAGCAGCAATAACTGTAGAATCCCCTATTCCTAGAGCACAGTCCATTCCTATTAATAGGCTTTTACCTTTGAATTTATCTCTTGTGTATTCTGAAGCTGCTTTAGAAATTGGTGCTAAACCTTCCATAAGAAGAGAAACCATTCTTGGAAGTAAAATCATAGCAGCAGCAATCCCAACCCCTGTATTAAGAACTTGAGACATTTCTAAGCCCCCTATTAACGATAAAACAACACCTATTATAAACCCTAAGAACATTGGGTCAGCTATACCTTGTAATTTCTTTGCTTTTGCAGGATTAATGTCAAAGTCTTTAACTACTGGTATTAAATCAATTACTTTATTTACACAATGTGAACAAATTGCACATGTCATTGTTGCAAGAGTAGTACAACTTGTTCCTTCTAAACCGAAGTATTCTTGCCATGTTTTAGAGTCCCAATCTGCTAGTAATAAAGTAATTACGCAGAAAATACTTGCTACAACTAAACCTACTATAATGCTATTAGAAACTAAATATGCAACCCCACCAGCTAAGATAAGGTGGAACATGTTCCAAATATCTATATTAAGTGTTTTTGTAGCGTTAAAATATAACATTATCATATTAATTATAATTGCTATAGGAATAACTAATGCAGCAATAGGAGTTGCCCAAGCTGCTGTACCAATTGTAGGGAAACCTACATCAATAATGTTAAAATTAAGTCCTACTTTTTCAGCAAGAGCAGTGGCTGCTGGAGAAACTGCATTACCTAAAAGTGCGATAATTACATTTATACCTTGGAATCCAATACCTACTAATAAACCTGATCTAAGAGCTTTACTTAATTTCATTCTAAATACTAAACCTAGTATAATTAAAAATAATGGCATAATAACCATAGCACCTAGTGAATTTGTTATGTATGTTACAACTGTTAATAATGTATCCATATAATAATAACCTCCATGTTAAATTTATATTTTTTTGTTTTTTTCTATTTCTTTTATTGAATCTACAAAAGTTTCTATAAAGCTTTCTTCTCCGATGCCTGTAAGTAAGGATGTTCCAGATAGAACTTTGATTTTTAAATTATCTGAAGTATACTTACTTGTTACAACTATTAAGTCTGCATCCCAAACCAATCCTTCTAAATCATTTATGGTAACTTTTTTTATGTCTGCTTCAATTTTAGCTTCTTCCACGATTTCCCGAAGTCGTAGCTCAACCACTGTTGATGTTGCAATTCCGCTACCACATGCAACTACGATATTTACTGCCATATTTTCACCTCCTTCTTTATTTTATTAACTAGATGTCATTCATGTTAAATGTTTATATTAGTATAAAATATTTTTACATTAATTTCAACATGTTTTTCGTTTTTTGATAAACTTTTTACAAAATGAAGGTTAGAAAAATACCCTTATTAAAAAAATAAGGGGTTAAACTAGCTCGATTTTATTTTTATGGGAATCAATTTTTGCAAACTCCTCACTTTCTTTTGCCTCTTTATTTGTAACAATTATATCAATATCATCAATATCTAATCCTGAGGCCATTGATTTTTTCCCAAACTTTTCATAATCACATAATATAACAACAAGTTCTGAATTATTTGCAATTATTTTTTTTAATTTTGCCAAGGTTAAATCACTAAACATTGCTCCTGTTTTTTCAGTTAAACCTACGCACCCTAAAAAGGCTTTATTAAAATTTAGGTTATTAATTACATCTAAAGTAAACAATGAAACCATACTTTTATTTTCATTAACTACAAAACCGCCTACTAAAGTTACATTAAAAGAGCTCATTTTAGAGGTTATTTTTGCAACTTTTGCACAGCTAGTTACTATATTAATGGATTTATTGTAATTATGCTTGTAAATCATTTTAGCAAATTCTATACAAGTACTTCCCCCTCCAATATAGATTACATCATTATCTTCAACTAAGCTTTCTGCTTTTTTTGCTATACTTTTTTTCAGTTCAAAATTTTTCAGTTTATGTTTTGAAGAAGCAGAAAATTCTTCACTAAGAAAAATCATTCCTCCATAAGTTACAGTGATCTTTTTTCTTTCCTCTAAAATTTTAAGGTCTCTTCTTATTGTCAAATGAGAAACCCCTAATAAATCACTTAATTCATTTATGGTAATACGCCTGTGTTCTTTTATTATTTGCATTATCTCATTTTGTCTTGCTTGTACTTTACTCATAAATATCTCCTTATAAAAACTATAGCACTTATATAACATTATAATAAATTGAAATACTTTTTTCAATATTTTTCCTGTATAAAATATTTATAATATATATCTAAAATTTATTCTTTCTAAGGGAGTTATTAAAATTTTATGGATTTTATGAGGGATATTGTGAAAGTTCCTACTTTCTTTGCTCTTTTTTGATTTATATTAACGGTTTAGTTATTGTTTGTTGTTAGTGAGGGAATAAAAAAACGATACAAAGACTATTATTAATCTATGTATCGTTTTTTATATGTATTTTAAATTTTTTATGTCACCCCTTTGTTAAACTAAAATCATACCATTTGAATCTGCTTTCTTCGATAAGCCAACGATAAGATCAACAAGCGAAATCAGAAGTGGAATACCACTCCAACAAAACAATAAGAATAATATTCCGCTGCTTGTCTTCCCTGCATAAAACTTATGTACACCTATGCCTCCTAAAAAAAATGCTAAAATACAATACATTGTTTTATTAACTGCTTTTGTTCCATTTGCTACATATTGTGGAGCTGCTGTATTGTTTGCGTTCGCCTGAACATTAACATGAATACCCCCATTTGGGATCTCAGTAGCTTTTCTTTCAACTTTAGATACAATTGTTCTCGTTTCAGTTTCAAAAACTTCCACTTCATCTCCAACATGGGGAACAAAATTAATATCCTCGCTTCTAACTTCTTTAATTCCACCATCTTCTGTGCCAATGCTTATAATGCTATTATTAATACCAACAATTTTTGCCATTTTCATTATCCTCTTTTCCTTTTTATTCCTAACCACATATTATGTCTATACTGTTTTTATATGTAATTACATTTTGCTAAGTTATTTAGTACTCAACTTCATATTCTACATTCTCAACAGTGTTTTCCCTCGGCACATTATTTGTTAATTTTTTCTAATTCTACTGTTGTAGTTACGCCCATAGCAGACACTTCATAACTTAAAATATCCCCTTTGACTATAAACTCTTTTGTATCTGCACCACTTGCAAGTAATGCACTATCAGTTTGTTCAAAATCATTATTTGATGTAAAGGAAGTATTTGAATTATCATAGCTACCAGCCCAATATAAAGATTCCGTGCCTTCATTCACCCAAAAAATTGTAATTGTATCTTCTGTTATTACTGCTGATTGATAATTTTCCTCACTATTTTTATTGCTTTGTTCCCATTCCCCTATTAGTGACATTTTATTATCGCAAGCAACAAGAGATAATAGTATCACCAGTGATAGTAGTAGTGTTGTAATTTTTTTCATAATCATTCCTCCTAAATTAAATTATTTAACTATACTCAAAATGTGTACTTTTTGAGTATAGTTAGAAAAAAACGATATTGGGATAAGATAAATGTAAAAGTTTAAATATTAACTGAATATATCTATTTTTGACAATAGAAGTAGCGAAAAAACTTGATTTATGTTAAATTTAGGTGTAAAATATTATTTATAAATAACTATCAAAAAGTACACATTTTGATAGTTTTTTCTTTACTTAAAACCATTTATAAACCTATATTCACGAAGTCTACGATAAAAGGTAGCTTCACTCATATTGCATTTTTCAAGGGTCTGCCTAAGGGTGAGCCTTTTTTCTTCCCATTCTTTGACAATTATATTAAATTCTTTAGGGACAGGTTTTTCGGGTCTTCCAAACTTAACCCCTCTTGCTTTAGCAGCAGCAATCCCCTCCGCTTGCCTTTTCTTAATATTTTCTCTCTCGCTTTGGGCTACAAAAGATAAGATTTGAAGAACAAGGTCGGCAATAAATGCCCCCATAAGGTCTTTTCCATTTCGTGTGTCTAAAAGAGGCATATCACAAACACATATATCAACCCCAATATCTTTAGTAAGAACTCTCCACTGCCTTTGTATTTCCTCATAATTTCTTCCAAGTCTATCAATACTTAAAATGTAGAGCAAATCCCCCTTTTTTAGTCTATTAAGTAATTTTTGATAACCCTGTCTATTAAAATCTTTTCCACTTTGTTTATCTATAAAAATATTTTTATGTTCAACCTTGGCATTTTTTAGAGCAATCATCTGTCTATCTTCATTTTGATCTATACTTGAAATACGCACATATCCATATACATTCATATTATTTCCTCCCACTATAATTTATAATTATAACCTCCTACATTTTTTCTTTGTCCTTTCTTTATAAGTATTGATTATGTTTTATTAAGCAAAAAAAAAGAGGGGGTCGCCCCCCCTTTTTTTATTTTCTATTCTTCATCAGAAATTCCCTCAGTTGTTGGGTCAATAATAATCCCCAGTATTACAAGTAAAGCAAACACTGCATTTACTACTTCTAATAGCTGACTTCCCAGCTGTCCAAAATCAAAAGTAAACCCAAAAACTTCTCCGACCACTTGTATTAAAAGAAGAATTCCTGGTATTAATGTAAGCCAAAAAGTTTTATTTTTTATTCTCTCATTCCAATTTATTTTCATATTATCTATTTCCTTTCTCTTTTTCAATTATTGTTATTCGCATTTCATGTCCTACTAATTTTTCTTCATGTTCATCTAAATTTTTCCAAATTCTATCATGAGTATCGTTATTATTTTTAAAAAATTTCTCGAAATTTGTTTGCATATTTTCAATATTTATTAAAATTCTCTCACTTCTTTTTGAACTTTCTACCAATGCTTTAATTAAAGTAATTAAAATCCCAATTCCTGTAAAAATTACTGCAATCCATGCTGTCATACATATCACCTACCTCACATCCACATGGACAGCGCTACCCATATATGTATTATTTGTATAAGCATAGCTATAGTCTTTATGTTTTTTTGCTAGGGCAATTACTTCTTCTTTACTTGCTCCCTTAACATATATATCTGCAGCTTTTCCACTTAAATGCTTGCTTGTTTTAATAGAGCCACTTAAAGTATTATTATATCCAATACATCTAAGACCCCCTGTAATTATAACAAGACCAAATTTCTCTCTAATAGAATTTAGCATATCCAGTAGGGTTGGATCCACCTCTGTAGGGTAACCACTGCAATATTTCTCTTTACAATTACACTTAAACTCACTTTTTTTAAAATATTTCTCTTTTGTCCAGTCAATTTTTTCATCCCCTTTTTGACTTAAATCTTTTTCAAGGCTAGAACTAGTGTTTACTCCAACAATCCCATCAACAACTAACCCTCTATCTTTTTGATATGCTTTAATTGCTGCAGTAGTTTTTTCTCCAATTATTCCATCCACACTTCCACAGTGGAATCCAAGGGTGTTTAAGTTTATTTGAATGTTTTTAATATCGCTTTCTAACATTCCTTTAGTGTTAACACCAGCTATCCCGTCAACCACAAGCCCTCTAGCCCTTTGATATCTTTTTATAGCATCTTTGGTTTTTTCTCCAATAATTCCATCTACACTTCCACAATTAAAAGCTAAGGTATTCAAATTTCTTTGTATTTCTTTATTTGTCATAATTCTTTCTTCCTTTCTTTTATAATTGGTTTATTTTTTGTCTTGCTTCTTTTCTAAGTATTAAAATTTCACTATAATCTTCCCCCTCTTCCCCTAAGACTAAAGCCTCTATTAATTTATTAGGGATATGATCTGTTTGAATTAAAAAAGTTCTATAATACTCTTGTTCATTCCCACCAAAATTAATAAATTCCTCTAAGGTACACATATTGTATTTTTGTAAAATTTCTGTTTTTATTTCTATTTTTACTCTCCTCCTTTCTTATTTCCATCTCCCTACAAAAGTGACTTGCCACTGCCAATTTACAACATCATTGTAAATAACAGGATAATACAAGTAGTAAAAAAACTTATTTGTGTCTGCTGATTTAAGGCCTGCAAAACTACATTGTGGGCTAGGTGTAATATTTGAAAAATACATATATGGGTCCTCAGTAAATCCTGTAGGATAACTGTCTTCTATAACAGCAGTTCTATAATTTGTAGTAGACGCAATTGTTATATTACTTTCTAAACTATACTTTCTTTTGTATATATATTTCCCACTATCCCATTTTTCAAAAGATCCATTTTCCGTTACACCTTTTTCAGTGATAAAATCAATAGGTTTATAAAGTTTATTTTCTATATCTCCTATTTTCTTTATCTCACTTTCAATTCTATCAAAGTCATATCTTCTTCTTAAATCCTCTGGACTATTACTAATAGCTCTGTCTTGTATGTTAACTCCCAATAAAAATTCCTCCTTTCTTTTGTATATAAAAAAACACCCCAAATAGGAGTGTTTTTAAATCATATTTACTTTTTCCTTATAAATTTCTTCTTTTCTTCTGCTTTCAAAAAAGCACTTTCATTATAGAAAAATACTGATAAAGAAACAATATTGTTATTATCAAAATTTATAGTGGCAGTTTTACTTTAAGTACCCTAACGCTTCTTTATAATTAATAATACATAAGTAGTAAATATGATGCTTTTTATTTTATAAAAAGCAAAGTCGCCCATTCCCGAAGGGGATTTTGGGCGAGCTTAATATTTACGGAAATAATAACAGGCTTTTACCCCGCGTTTTGCCAAAAAAGCGGTAGTTTTGGTTCTTTTGATATCAAAAGAACTACTATTTTCTTTTTTTATAAAAAGAAAACTTATATATAAATAAAAGAAATTACTTATACCATTCCTTTTTCTTTTATATTATAGAGTTTCTTTATCAGTATACTCCTATTTGAAAGTGCATTTTTACTACCTTTATCCCTACTTAATCCCTTCCCTTTCTAAGTCTTCTTTATCTAAAAATTCGATCTCTTCCCCTGTACACTCAAGAGGTGCATTTATACCTACAGCAGCCTTTAAATCATATACAATGAGAGGTTCATATATTACTCCATTTATCTTTACCTTCCACCACTCTTTATCAGGTATATCCTCACTAAGAAATAATAGTGTCGTTTTGTTATTGTGTATCTCAGAATATTCAATAATTATCATTTTATTTCCTCCTCGTATTTTATCATCTCCTCGTATTTTTTCCTATACTCTTCAAGTTGCTTTCTTCTTTCTAGCCTCTCTTCTAATCCTATCTTATACTTTTCTTTTAAAAGTTGATATCAATTATTTTTAAGTTAAATTAA
>CAYJAA010000020.1:0-10790 GCA_964368185.1 uncultured Lachnospiraceae bacterium
ACTGGAGAAATGCTTAGAACTCAAGCCGAGTTAAAAACTCCAAATGTATATGATTATATCCCTGGAATTCTTGATGAAAGCACAAATAAAATAAACACTTTCTTTACTGAAATTAAAGAAACTAATAATATAAGTATAACTGAAGAAGTTGTTTCTTCTTATAATCATATATATTCTCTAAACTTAACTTTAGCAGAATACGAATATTTATTTTATTCAAGTGATAAAACTCTAAATCTTATTAATACCACTACAATTAGTGGCCTTAACTTTATATATAAAGACGAAGTTAAAAGTGAAGAGTTAGAACTGGCAGAAGAAAATATAATCCTTTATTTTGATGAAAGTGATTTAACCACTACACAAAAAGGAATTGCTGAAAAAATTGCGACTTCAAATTTAAAACCAAATATGATATACAACGAAGAAGCTAGTATCGAAGCTAAGAAAAATGCAAGCGATTCTGTTGATGATATTGTATATGAAGCAGGGGCAATAATAGTTAAAAAAGGAGACATATTAACACAAGAACAATATGACTTTTTACTAGCTAGCTCTATTGTAAAAGGAGAAAACTTTAGTAACTTAAATCTTATAATCGGTTTAAGTTTAGTTGTTTTGCTTTTAATTGGTATTTACACAGTATACTTAAGATTTTTCCACAAAAATATTTACTATAACAATAAAATTCTTACACTAATTGCAGCCCAGTTTATTATTATGGTTTTTATTTCTCAGCTTACTGCTTCCTTTTCTACATACTTTATACCTGTATCCATTATGACAATGTCTCTTTGCGTTCTTGTAAACCCTAGAGTTGCTCTACAGGCTAACTTATTTTTAATAATATTTTTAGCTTTAACCCTTAACTTAAATGTTGATGCATTTATATATCTTTGCTTATCTGGGTTTATGAGTGTTATATATATGAAAAAAATTCACTCAAGAAAACAAATCTTCTTATCAGCTATTACTGTTAGTGTTACAAACTTAGTTATTATATTAGTCTTTGCTGTTTTAAGAGAAAATTTATCTTCTAAAATATTTATTGATATATTATATGGTCTTGGAAATGGACTTTTAGCTGGAATTGTAGTAAATGGAACTTTACTTCTTTGGGAGTCTGTATTTAATATACTAAGGCCATTTAGACTCGTAGAACTTTCAAGCCCTAGTAATAAAATCATGAGAAGAATGATTTCAGAAGCTCCTGGAACTTATCATCATAGCTTACTTGTTAGTAATCTTTCTCATGGTGCTTGTAACAAAATAGGAGCTAATTCTCTTCTAGCAAGAGTTGGAGCTTATTATCACGATATTGTAATATGGGAAAAAGCTTTATTTTTCAAAGAAAATCAAGTAAATGATAATAACCCTCACGACCACTTATCCCCTGATGTTAGCGCTAGAATTATAAAAAACCATGTTAGTGATGGGATATATTTAGCAACGAAGTATAAGCTGCCAAAGGAAATTATAGCCTTTATACAAACTCATCATGGAAGTTCTAATATTGAATATTTCTATCATAAAGCTAAAGAACAAGGCCTTGATGTTAGTGATAATAAATATTCATACAATGGAATACTTCCAAAAACTAAGGAGACTTCTGTTGTAATGTTAGCAGACAGTGTTGAGGCTTCTGTTAGAAGTATAAAAGATCCAAATAAAGAGAAAATTAAGGATATGATTGATTCTATTATAAATAGAAAAATCACCACAGGACAGCTTGACCAAAGTCATTTGTCTTTTCATGATATTGTTATAATTAAAGAAGAGTTTTTAAAAATTCTTGGTAGTGTATATCATGAGCGTATTGAATATCCTAGTGATAATAATGAAAATATAAAATAATGGTACAATTAAATAAGGAGAAAAAAATGATTGAAGTTTTATTTGAAAATAGGACAGAAGAAGACCTCCCCGTAGAGGTTTATGATAATATTGAAAAAGGAATTATCCAAACCTTAATAATGGAAGACTATGACAACCCTACTCAAGTTAGTGTGTCTATTGTAACATCTGAAGAAATTAAAAGTTTGAACTTTGAATATAGAGCTAAAGACTCTGTTACTGATGTTTTGTCTTTTCCTATGAATGAAGAAGATGAAAATGGGACAATCCTTCTTGGGGATATTGTAATATGCTATGATAAAGCGAAAGAGCAGGCTGTAGAATATAATCATTCTATAACTAGAGAAATTACATACCTAAGTGTTCACTCGACTCTTCACCTTCTAGGGTATGACCACCTAAACAAGGTGGATAAAGAAATTATGAGAAGTGAAGAGAAAGAAATAATGCTTCAACTAAACATTTTTAAATAGGGAGATTTTCATTGAAAAATAAAAAAAGACACAGGCTGAAAAAAAGTTTTAAATATGCTTTTCAAGGCATATCATACAATTTTAAAACCCAACCTAATTTTAGAATACACACTCTTTGTGCTATTCTTGCAGCTATTGGGGCTATAATTTTACAATTCAGTGCCATTGAGTGGGCTATTCTTAGCATTATAATTTTAATGGTTTTTGTTGCAGAAGCTTTTAATACAGCAATTGAAGAAGCTGTAAACTGTGCAACAAAAGAGTTAAATGAAAATGCAAAAGTTGCAAAAGACTCTGCTGCTGCTGCTGTTTTACTGCTAAGCCTTTTAGCTGTAATTGTTGGGAGTATATTATATATTAAAAATTTCATTTCACTAATAGGAGTATAAATTATGAATAATGATATAAAAGATAAATTAATAAAGCTAGCTTACGATATGTTAGATACAGCATACTGCCCTTATTCAGGTTATAAAGTTGGTAGCGCTATACTTGCTGATGACGGGAAGATATATACAGGGTGTAACATTGAAAATGCCTCTTATCCTGCAACAATTTGTGCTGAGAGAACTGCTGCTACAAAAGCAATTTCAGAAGGAGCAAAAAGCTTTAAAATGATATGTATTGCTTCTAGTGGAAACACTCCTCCCTACCCTTGTGGAGTTTGCAGACAATTCTTAAATGAATTTATAGAAGAAGATATCGAAGTGATTTTAGTAAAAGGTAATAAAGAAGTGTTAGAAACTACTTTTCACACAATTTTCCCAAATGGCTTTAAAGAAAAGGATATGCTATAAGATGATAGAATATAAAAGTGGCTTTATTGCTGTAATTGGAAGAACTAATGTAGGTAAGTCTACCCTACTTAATCATTTAGTTGGGCAAAAGCTTTCTATAATATCAAATAGACCACAAACTACAAGAAATAATATTAAATGTATTAGAACAAGTGATACCTCTCAAATGGTGTTTATTGATACCCCTGGCTTTCATAAACCAAAAACCAAACTTGGGGATTATATGGTAGATATTGCTTATTCTACTGTCAGTGATGTAGATGTAGTTTTATTTTTAGTAGAAGAAGATATTAATATAGGTAAAGGGGACATGCTTTTAATTGAAAAATTAAAAAATGTTAAAGTTCCTGTTATTTTAGTTATTAATAAAATAGATATGATTGACAAAGAAGAAATCCTTCATAAAATTAATCTTTATAAAGACTATGATTTTATAAAAGAAATCATCCCAATTAGTGCTATAAAGGGATTAAACACAAGTGAATTAATTCACACTATAGAAAAGTATTTACCTCTTGGACCTATGATGTTTGATGAAGAGATGGTGACTGATAGAAGTGAGCGATTTATTGTTAGTGAAATCGTAAGAGAAAAAGTTCTTAGAAATATAAAAGAAGAAATCCCCCATGGTGTAGCGGTTGAAGTTATGAGTATGAAATATATTGAAAATAAAGATATTTATGATATAGAATGTAATATTTATACAGAAAGAAAAAATCATAAAGGGATTATTATTGGAAAAAATGGAGCTATGTTAAAAAAGATAGGAATTAGCGCCAGATATGATATTGAACATATGTTACAAACAAAAGTAAATTTAAAGCTTTGGGTGAAAATTAGAGACGAGTGGAGAAACAAACCAACACACCTAAAGGATTTAGGATATAAAAAAGAGGAATTATAAAATATGAGTAATGAACCTATAAGGTATGAATTAATTAAAGAATGTAAACATACAAAGGCAAGAGTTGGGAAGGTAATCACCCCTCATGGAGAAATTAACACTCCCATTTTTATGCCTGTTGGAACGAAAGCCACTGTAAAAGCCATGCTTCCAGAAAGCTTAAAAGAGATAAATGCTCAAATTATTTTAGGAAACACTTATCACTTATATTTAAGACCTGGAGATGATATTGTTAAAAAAGCTGGTGGTCTTCATAAATTTATGAACTGGGACAGACCTATTTTAACTGATAGTGGTGGTTTTCAGGTGTTTTCTCTATCAAATATCAATGATATTAAAGAAGAGGGTGTTACCTTTAAAAGTCACATTGACGGTAGCTCTCACTTTATTTCCCCTGAAAAATCTATGGAAATACAAAATAATCTAGGCTCTGATATTATGATGGCCTTTGACGAATGTGTTCCTTATGGAGCTGATCACACATATACAAAAAAATCCCTTGATATGACCCATAGATGGGCAAAAAGATGTAATGAGGCCCATAAAAGAAAAGATACCCAGGGTCTTTTTGGGATTATGCAAGGTGGGATGTATAAAGACTTAAGAAAAGAAGCTGTAGAAAGAATGGCAGAAATGGACTTTCCAGGATACTCCCTTGGTGGTCTTAGTGTAGGCGAGCCAAAAGATATTATGTTTGAGCTACTTCACTACACCACTCCCCTTATGCCAAAACATAAGCCTAGATATCTAATGGGTGTAGGAAGCCCTGACGCCCTTTTAGAGGGAGTTAGTAGTGGGATTGATATGTTTGACTGCGTACTTCAAACTAGAATGGCTAGAAACGGTACAGCTCTTACAAGTATTGGTAAAGTAACCCTTAAAAATGCGAAATATAAAGAAGACTTCTCCCCACTAGATCATGAGTGTGATTGTTATGTTTGTAAAAACTATACAAAAGCCTACCTTAGACATTTAGTTATTTCAGGAGAAATTTTATCAAGTATGTTGATTAGTTATCACAATTTACATTTTACATTAAAATTAATGGAAAATATGAGAAATGCAATCCTTGAAGATAACTTTTTACAATTTAAATCTTCATTTGAAAGAAAATATGGTATAATATAAAAAAGATAATTTAACAAAAGTAATAATATATTTAAGGAGTTTGAAAATGAGTCAAAATGAAATTGCTATTTTGGTTGTAATGTTAGTTGGTCTATTTGGAATAACATACTTTTTTACAATCAAACCACAAAAAAAGAGAATTAAACAACACACAAATATTATTGACGGTCTTAACAAAGGAGACGAAGTAATGACAGCTGGAGGATTTATTGGAAAAGTATCTAGCATTAAAGAAGATACTGTAATATTAGAACTTCCTCCTGATAGAGTAAAAATAAAACTTAACAAAAATTCTATCGTTAGAAATTTAACTGAAGAAGAAGATTTAGCTGAAGGCAATGCAAAAAAAGATAAAGAATAATAATTAATAAAAACCTTGTTACTTGAAAATGGTAACAAGGTTTTTTTTATGGAGTTTATTTTATTTTTTATAATAAACTCCATAAAAAAATGTGTGGGTTAAAGATAACACCACACATTTTTTAAAAGAAATATTATTTTTTAAATTTCATTATAAAAGTTTTTCTAATTAAGTCAACAGGAATAACTGTTGCAGCAAGAGCAAATACTACAAGATAATTTGACAATGCAAATGGAACAACACTAAACATACTTCCTAACCACTCAAAAGGAGCAAAAGGAATTAGCTGAGCATTTATAATAAATAACTGAATTACTATTATTAAGAAAAATACATTTAAAAACCCTTTATTAGCATTTAATCTATTAAATATTTGATAGCCCTCGTGTCTTACATTAAATCCATTAAATAATGCACTTACAATAAATAAGACAAAATATGCAGTTAAATGTTGCTCATGATTTTCAAACATATTAATAAATATAGGCAGTTTTAAGAAGGCAAAACTTACAACAATTAACCATGCACCCATTATAAGAATTTGCTGAGCCATGTTTTTTGTAACTAAAGGCTCATCCCCTCTTGGTTTTTCTTTCATATATCTCTTAAGAGCTGGTTCATTTCCAAGCATAATAGCCCCTAGACCGTCCATTACTAAATTAACAAATAATAAATGAGTAACTTTTAAAGGCTCTTCAACTCCAATAAATGGAGCCACAGCACTTACTACAACTGCAACTACATTAATAACAAGTTGGAATTTACAAAACTTTATTATATTTTTATATATTGTTCTACCATATAAAATTGCATTTTTTATAGACAAGAAATTGTCATCAAGAATAACTATTTTCCCTGCTTCTTTTGCTGCTTCTGTTCCACTACCCATAGCAAACCCTACATCTGCTTTTTTTAGAGCAGGAGAATCATTTACCCCATCCCCTGTCATACCTACAACAAGATTCATCTCTTGACATAATCTAACCATTCTAGATTTATCAGTAGGTAAGGCTCTAGCAATTACACGAATGCTTGGGATAATTTTCTTTATTTCATCATCTGACATTTCATTTAACTGTCCTGAAGTAATAGCAATATCATCCTCACTACTAATCAGTTCAGAATCTTTAGCTATAGCAACAGCAGTTTCAAGTCTATCCCCTGTAATCATAACAACTTGAATCCCTGCATCTTTTACATCTTTTATTGCTTGCTTAGCTTCTGCTCTTACATCATCACGTATGCCAACAAGACCTATAATTACTAAATCATCATTAATACTATCTTTTACTAAATCTTTTTCAGAATAAGCAAAGGCTAAAACTCTCATAGCTTTTTTTGCTAATCCATCTATTTTTTCATTTAAAACATCAAGACTTATATCTTTTATATTTCCATCACAATCAAGGTATTTTTTAGCATTTAAAAGTAATTTCTCAGGAGCCCCTTTATAAAAAGTTTTTCCAAGGGAAGGAATTCTAGCTTGACTAAATTTATTTGTTGAATTAAATCCTTGAGAATCACTTACAGAGCAGGCATCATTATCTTTAAGTTTATTGTATACTTCTAAACCGATAAATTTCATCATAGCCTGATCAGTTGAATTTCCACCAATAACTGTATTATTTCCATCAAACATTGACTGAGTGTTTTTCCCAATTGCTAAGTCTAAATTGTCTTTTACTTTTTCATGAGAATTTAAATTTTCTAAAGGAATAGACTTTCCATCTGCTGTAAAGAAATCTACAACTTCTAACACTCCCTTTGTAATTGTTCCTGTTTTATCACTAAATAAAATATTTAAAGCCCCTGCTGTTTCAATTCCTACAGCTTTTCTAACAAGAACATTATGAGCTAACATTTTACTTGTGTTTTGCATAAGAACAAGGGAAATCATCAGTGGTAGTCCTTCTGGGACAGAACAAACAATAATTACAACTGCAAGAGCTACTGCATCAACTGCATTTTGTATTATAACCGAACCCCCAAGGGCAAAATACTCATTAATTCCACCTGCGTTTATAACAAATGAAGCCATATATAAAACAGTAATTACTGTTGCTCCAACATATCCAAAAACAGATATTTGATGAGCTAAAGTAGCTAGTTTTATTTTAAGAGGAGAATCCGCCTCTGCTTCTTGCATCTCTTGGGCCATTTTACCCATCATAGTATTAAGACCTACACGCCTAATATCTAAGATCCCTTGCCCATCAATAACAACGGCTCCTCTAAATAAAGAGTGATCATCAACAAAAGTATCCCCTGTTAATTTCTCAGCCAGTTTAAAGCCTTCCTTTGCTGGAGTTTTTTTACACTCTTCTGTTTCTCCATTTAAAGCTGAGTTATCAACTATTAAATTTCCATCAATTAATACTCCATCAGCTGGAATTTTATCTCCAGACTGTAATAAAACTTTATCTCCAACAACAACATCGTCTATATCTATTACAATAATTTTTCCACTACGATAAACCTTACATTTATCTTTTTCAGTGCTATCTTTTAGCTGACGATATTTTGTATCACTTGTAACACCCGTTTTTGCAGAAACAAAAGCAACAATAAGTATTGCAAAAATTGTTCCAGCAGGCTCATATATTTCTGAATATCCAAAAAAGAACATTACCATCATTAATACTGCTATAAATAGAAGTATTCTTATCATTGGATCTTTAAAAGTTTCTTTAAATTCTTGCCAAAAAGTAGTTGGTTTCGAATCAGGTATTTCATTAGTACCATTATTTTGTATAGACAGTTCTACCTCACTATCTGTAAGACCAGTATATTTCATTCTTCACTCCTTAATTCTTCATAACATAAAAGTAAAACAATTTACTATTATTTTCTTTTATATAAAGGAATATATTCACATTTTAATTACTTAGAATATTTTTTCACAAATTAAAATAAAGTTTTATAAATACCTAATAATTAAAATTATATTTTAGTTTCTTTGTTAATATATTCTTTGTAATATTACCATATAAAACCTTAAATGTCCATTATTTTATATTTTTTATAACTAAAAGATAAAGTTAATATTTACTTATTTTTACTATATTTATTCTTATATAACACTAAAAAAATTATACTTTTATACTATTTATTAATTTTATTTTATAAATAAATTAATATTTCCCTTGACAATTGTTAATGGAAGTGTTAAGATTATCAAAATTTAAAAGGAAAGGAATTTAGCCATGACAGTTAATACTTATATTCAAAACACATTCTTCTTTAGCTTTATTAACATTTTATTATTTAGTTTAATAAAATTTAATAGGGTTTATATGTGTTTTGTAAAAGATAAGATAACTAGCTAAATTTATAATTATATTTTCTATATAGCTAAAATATCCACCTTTGCAACTCGCAAAGGTGGTTTTTTTATATAAAAAAGGAGGAAAACAAAAAAATGAAAACATCAAACAAAGGAATTTACACGGTAATAGCTTCTATTGCAATTCAGTTATGTCTAGGAATTGCTTACATTTGGAGCGTATTCCAAACTGGGATTGCACAGTCAATATTCGGTGGTGATAATGCGGCTGCATCTCTTACCTTTTCACTACTTCTTTTAACAATGACTATTGGTAGCGTAATTGGAGGTAAGCTTGCTTTAAAATACTCTGAAAAAGTTGTAATTATTATAGGTGGTATTCTTGTAAGTGCTGGATTTCTTATTGCATCTTTTACAACAAGTGAATTTCCATATTTAATATGGCTTTCTTATGGGGTAATGGGAGGGGTTGGTATGGGATTTACATACTCAACAACAATTGCTTGTGCACAACGTTGGTACCCTCATAAAAAAGGACTTATTACAGGAATTATTGTATCAGCTCTAGGTTTTGGGGGCGTTGTTTTTACCCCACTAGTTGAATATTCTATTAAGTACTTTGGTGGAACTGGAGTTGGTGAGACTAAAACTTTCATGATCTTAAGTGTTGTATTTTTAGTTGTGTGTACACTAGGAGGATTATTTACAAAAAATCCACCAAAAGAAATGATGGCTGCAAATAGCTCTGCGGTAAATGTAGAACAAGGAAATAATGCATCTCCTAAAGAAATGTTAAAGACTGTTTCTTTCTATCTTATTACTGTAACTTTTGCCCTTGGATGTATGGGTGGACTTATGATGATAGGGTTTGCTAAACCAATCGCAGAAGCAAAAGGTTTAGTTGAAACTGCTACAATAGGAGTTCTTTTAATCTCTATGTTTAATTCAGTTGGTAGACTTGTTTGTGGTATGATCTCAGATAAAATTGGAAGAATTAATACAATCCTTTTCCTTTTAACAGGATCAACCATTCTAACACTTACTGTAGGATATTATATATATGTAATTATTGGATTAATCGGATTTTTCTATGGAGGGCTTCTTTCAACATTCCCTTCTCTAACATCTGACTTATTCGGGCCTAAACATCAAGCAACAAATTATGGATTTGTTCTTCTTGGATTTGGAGTTGGAGCTGTGCTTTCTTCTCAAGTAGCTGGATATTATAAAAATATCGCTGCAACAGATATAAGCTTAATGACTCCTGCCTTTTTAATAGCTTCGGCTTGTTCATTTATTGGAATTATACTTATTATTATACTAAAGAAAGTAAACAGCCCTAAAATAGATACACAAAGCTAATATTTAAAAGTATTTATAAATAACACATAAAAAAATATTCATAGAAAATTTTATTTTCTATGAATATTTTTTTTAACTTTTAATATTTATTTTACTAAGTAGCTCTTTAATCGCTTCGCCTTTAAGCCTCCTTACATGGGAATAACTATAGCCAATATCAAGCTCATCTATTTTTTTTCTATTTATATATATTTGCATTAATATAGTTTTATATATAGAAGTATCTAGTAGCGATATTAAATAAATCATCTCATTCTTATTTTTTATTAGTGCTTTCTCTTTTTTCATAAGAGTTTTTTTATTTTCTAATAAAAGAGCAGTTAACTCCCCAATGACATCTTTATATGACTTTGTCTTTATTTCATTTGTTGAGGCAGATGTATTTATGAGTTTGTTGTTAATTATCTCTATTTGTTCTTGTAAACTTTCAATTTCTAAATGAATATAACCTAGTTGATTTAATTTTTTTTTTAATTTTTCTATCGTCATATCATATATTATCCTTTAAATCAAAATTTTTCACAAAGAAAATACTTTATCAAAATCAACCCTTAAATAATCACATAATCGTTTTGCCCCTACTCCACTTGCACACTTCCTGTTAAAAATATGAGATAGATACTGTTTA
>CAYJAA010000020.1:10800-19081 GCA_964368185.1 uncultured Lachnospiraceae bacterium
CTGTTTACTATATCCAATATCACTTGCTATCTCATAATAATTTTTCCCTGTTTCTAAAATAGCTCTTTTTAAAATTTTTTCTTGCTTTAAATAAACTTTCATTTTTCTTCCTCCTTTTTAATATTTTTATAAACTGCTTTTTATATAATGTTTTAGAGTAATTAAAGATGTGTCTAACATATTAGACTTTTTCTTTAAAAAAATATTCGCTAACCTCTAAAGATGAAATTTCTAAAATTATCATAGAATTTATAATTTCTTCTTGTGTGAATTCTAATAAATTATTGAGTTTTAAATAAAGAATAAGATGGGGTATTTCAATTTTTTTAGAAAACTTGTATTTTGTCCCAGTCATTTCCCATATTTTTCTTATAAGCTTTGAATAATCAAAAATCATGTGATTTTTCTCCTTCTTATAAACCTAAGAAAAGTCTAACATACTAGACTTTATTTGTCAAGGGTTTTGTCTAATTTATTTGATTTTTTTTAAAAACTCTTGATATTTATTTGACGTTACACTATAATAAAAGAAAAAAAGGAGTCAAACCCCCATGAAAAACCAGCAAGAAAGAATTGACACGTTTACAAATAGGTTAAATAAAGCAATGGAAATAAGAAAACTTAAACAATCTGACTTAGTTAGACGAACAAATTTAAGTAAGCAACAAATTAGCCAATATGTAAATGGTAAATTTGAAGCAAAACAAAAATCTTTATTTATACTTGCCCAAACATTAGATGTAAATGAATCTTGGCTAATGGGCTTTGATGTTGATATGGAAAAAAATAAAAGTTCCAGCATAGATCTTCATCAAACAGATAATATAAAAGCTTTGAAACAAACTTTTGTTGATTATGGCATTTTAAAAAAAGATGAGCCTCTAACAGATAAAATGTTAGAAAAAATGATGAAAATATTAGCGACTATCAAGCAAAATACGAATGATTTTTAAAATTAACCTTCTATACTCTATATAATCATAAGAATGTTCTTTCAACATGTTATCTAATTTACTCCAATTATCCATAAAGCAATGTTCCTTTCTATATCTATAATGAAACTATTTAATTTCTAAAAAAACTTACCAAATTGACATTTTATGACATACACAATAAAAAGTATATCTTATTTTTTCTAATTTGTAAAGATAATACACAAAATGTAATTAATTTTTCAGTATCTCCCTAGTCATAACACTTATTGTAAGTAAAAAACACATTAATTTCCATGAACTATTTTTTGTTTTTTTAAATATATATTTTTTTAGTATATATTTAAGCAAAAAAAATAAAGCTATTTTTCAAGTAAAAAAATAGCTTTATTTTTTTGTTTATTTATATTAATTAAATAAGAAGAATTAACTTTATTTATTATTTTTCTTCATATATTTTCTAGCATTTTTCATGCCCCCAACCTCTGCAAACATCCTATTAGCCTTTTTCTTTTCTATTTCCTTACTATTTAACCCCTCATAAGAAGATTCATTAATTAGTTTATAATAATTTTCAAGCCTCCTCATATCAACACTCCCCTCTTCCACAGCTTTTAAAACTGCACAACCTGGCTCATTTGTATGAGTGCAATCATTAAATTTACACTCCATAGATAGCTTATCAATATCATCAAAGGCTTTTGACACATCAGCATTTTCAAGACCTATTTCTCTCATTCCAGGAGTATCAATTAAAACTCCTCCAAAAGGACAAGGATGCATCTGTTTAACTGTTGTAGTATGCTTACCCTTATCGTCCCTACTTAATCCCCCTGTTAAAATTACATCTTCTTTTAATAATTTATTAATTAGCGTAGATTTACCAACCCCTGAAGAGCCTATAAATGAAGCTGTAGTCTCCTCATTAAAATACCCCTTAAATTTAGAAATAATATCCTCATCATAAATAGATACAGTAATAACATCACTATAAGCAGATACTTTTTCTACCTCATAAATAACCTTATTTATATCTTCACATAAATCTGACTTTGTAAGAACAATAACCGGTTTTGCTCCACTATCAAAAGCTACTGATAAATATCGCTCTAGCCTATTTAAGTTATAATTTTCATTAAGAGACATACAAATAAAAATAATATCTATATTAGCAGAAACCACTTGCCCTTGCCCTTTCACTCCAACAGACTTTCTAATAAACATACTTTTTCTAGATAAAATATTTTTTATACTTCCATTTCCTTCTTCTAAAGGAAACTCCACCATAACAAAGTCCCCTACTGTAGGATACTGTGCTGCCTCACTTATTTCATGCCTTAATTTTCCAGATAATTCACAAAGACTTATTTTATCTTTTGTTACAACTCTATAAAATCCTTTATACTCTGCAATAACTCTTCCAAGAGTTAAATTTTCATATAAAGTGGATTCGTTTATAAATCTTAAACTAACCCCATATTCTTGTAAAAAATCTTTTTTTTCACTACACATTTTTTTTTAACCTCTCTAAAGTATATAAATCTAGTCTATAGATTATGATATACTATTTTATAATAAAAAAACCCTTTTAAATAAAGGATTTTTTTATTATTTATATAAATATATAAAAATCAAATATTAAATTTTTTATGGCAGGGGCAGAAGGACTTGAACCCTCGGCACGTGGTTTTGGAGACCACTGCTCTACCAACTGAGCTATACCCCTAAATACCTAATTAAGTATAGCATAAATAAAAAATTTGTCAAGATGTATTGCTATACTTTATTATTACTTTTGCAAATTAAGATTTTCTCTTCTATTGCCTTTTTTAAAGTACCCATACCCTTTTTATTATAGACTTTAGGGTCATATACATTTATATCTTCTAAAGAGCTTCTAACCCCTTTGGTAAAGGCTACTCTAAGCTCAGTTGCAAAGTTTATCTTCCTTATTCCCCCATCAATAGCTCTGGCTAAATCCTCATCACAAACTCCACTAGCCCCGTGTAAAACTAAGGGAACATTTGAAATATCATTAATCTCTTTAAGCCTTAGAAAGTCTAGTTTAGGCTTATCTTTATAAAACCCATGACTTGTTCCAATAGCTACTGCCAAGCTATCACATCCTGTAAGTTTTAAAAACTCTTCAACATCACTAACCTTTGTGTAAATATCCCCTTTATCAATGTCAGTAACTTCTTCCTTACCCCCTACTACCCCAAGCTCACACTCTATGGGAATATTTTTCATTTTTCCATAACTGCAAACTTCTTTACTTATTGCTACATTATCTAAAAAAGGAAGCTTTGAACCGTCAATCATAACAGAACTATAGCCTATATCAATACATCTTTTACAAATATCAATACTACTACCATGATCAAGATGTAATGATATTGGAATATTAACTTTTTTCCCAAAATAGCTAACTATCTCTTTTACAATTTCTGGTGGAAAATAATCTAGAGTTGTAGTTGTGGTTTGAATGATAACAGGGCTTTTCATCTCTTCACAAGTTGTAATAACAGCATCAATCATTTCCATATTCTCAACATTAAAAGCTGGAATGGCAAATTTACTTTCACTTGCCATTTTTAAAAGTTCATTTGTTAAAACCAGTGACATAATTTCTCCTACTTACTTAAGATTTGTCATTTTGACCTTCTGGTGACATTATCTCTTGTACTTCTTCGGTGTAAGGTACTCCCTTATCATCTACTTTTATATTTTCATCATTTTCCATAGCTTTTTTCCTTAAGTAAATAATCCCGATAATACCTCCTATTATAGAGACAATACTAACGATTTGCGCCATTCTAAGGAAGAAAAACATTAAACTATCTGTTCTAAGTCCTTCAATAAAAAATCTTCCTATTGAATATAAAATTAAATACCAACAAGCTAGCTCACCATGAGCCTTTTTCCTTTTTTCAAATACATAAATAAGGAGAAAAAATACTCCTAAATTCCATATACTTTCATAAAAAAATGTAGGGTGAACATAAATAGAACCAAGAACAGGATCAATAACATTAATCGCCCAAGGTAAGTCTGTTTGCCCTCCATAAGCTTCCATATTAAAGTAATTACCCCATCTACCGATTGCTTGAGCAAGTATTAAACTTGGAACAACCACATCAATAAGTTTTAGAATATTTATCTTTTTCTTCTTACAAACAATATATATTCCTATAAATCCCCCAATAATCCCTCCATGAATTGCAAGGCCTCCATTCCACATTTGAGGAATTAATATTAGATTTTGACTATAATACCCCCAATTAAAAGCAACATAATAAAGTCTTGCACATATTACCCCTAGTGGAATTGCTACTAAGAATATATCATATAGATATTCTGGGTCAATACCATATTTGCTACATCTTTTGTAAGCAATATAAAACCCTAATACCATACCTAATGTGATTAATAAGGCATACCACCTTATGTCCATCCCAAAGATAGAAAATGCAATTGGATTTGGTGTTAAAAACATAAGTCTCCTCCTAAATATTCAATATATTTTATCATTTTATCACACTAAAGAATAAAAATAAATAATTTTATCATATTAACACATACTTACTTGCAAATATTGTATTAGGTATTATATAATTAGTAAGAAAATTAGATAGAAATAGATGTAATAAATTCGGAGGAAAAAATGACAAAAAAGTTCACTCATTTACATATACATACCCAGTTTTCACTACTTGATGGGTTTTGTAATATAAAAGGGCTTGCAAAAAAAGTTAAAGAGCTAGGAATGGATTCAGTAGCAATTACAGATCATGGGGATATGTTTGGGGTTATAGATTTTTATAATGCCTGTAAAAAAGAAGGGGTTAAACCTATTTTAGGTTGTGAATTATATATGACAAACAATGATATGGAAGGCAGAAACTCTATTATAGATAAGCCTAATTATCATTTAATTTTACTTGCTGAAAATATGACAGGTTATAAAAATTTAATGAAGCTTGTTTCTTTATCATATACAAAGGGCTTTTATTATAAACCAAGGGTTGACTTTGAAGTTTTAAAGAAATATAGTGAAGGACTAATTGCAACTAGTGCTTGTATTGGTGGGATTGTTCCAAATAGAATTTTAAATGACAATATGAAGGAAGCAAGAGTCTTTTTAGAAAAATTCATTGATATATATGGAAAAGATAACTTTTTTCTAGAAATTCAAGATCACTTTATGCCTGAAGAAAAAAAGGTAAACGAAGTTTTAATTAAACTTGCTAGTGAGTACGGTATAGGCCTTGTAGCCACCAATGACAGTCATTATTTAACAAAAGAAGATGCAAAAATTCACGATATCCTTTTATGTGTGCAAACTGCTAGTAATGTTAATGAAACAAATAGAATGAAATTTCCCTCAGATGAATTTTATTTAAAATCCCCTAGTGAGATGTATGATTTATTTTCATATGTCCCTGAAGCTTTAGAAAACACTCAAAAAATCGCTGATAGATGTAATGTAGAGTTAGAATTTGGGAAATATCATCTTCCTGTTTTTAAGCTACCAAGTGAAGATATTACTAGCAAAGAATATTTAAAAGAACTTTGTATGAAAGGTCTTTTAGAAAAATATGATGAAATCACTGATGAGCTATTAGATAGGCTAAGTGAAGAACTAGCAGTAATTGATGATATGGGCTTTAATGACTACTTTTTAATTGTGTGGGACTTTATTAAATATGCTAGAGACAGTGGTATTCCTGTAGGCCCTGGAAGAGGGAGTGCTGCAGGTAGTCTTGTTAGTTATGCCCTAAGTATAACTTTAGTTGATCCACTTAAATACTCTCTTATTTTTGAAAGATTTTTAAATAATGAAAGAATATCAATGCCTGATATTGATATAGATTTTTGTAATGAAAGGCGTGGAGAGGTAATTCAATATGTTGTAGATAAATATGGGTATGAAAATGTTAGCCAGATTGCAACCTTTGGAACTCTAGCAGCAAGAGCCGCTGTAAAAGATGTAGCAAGAGCTTTAGGGATAAGCTATGAAATTGCAGATACTGTAGCTAAACAAATCCCTAAAGAACCAGGAATGACTTTAGAAAAAGCTCTTATGAAAAATCCTGAACTTGCAAAAATGGCAAATGAAGATCCTACTATTCATAACTTACTGGAAGTTTCTAAGAAGATAGAAGGTAGCCCTAGGCATGTTTCTACTCACGCAGCAGGGGTAGTTATCTCAGATAAAGCAGTTAATGAATACATCCCCCTATATCTAAATAAAGGGGTTATTTCTACACAGTTTAATATGACAACTGTTGAGGAGTTAGGACTTCTTAAAATGGATTTTCTAGGCCTTAGAAACCTTACTGTTATAAAAGATACAGTTGACAATGTTAAAAGATATAAAAAAATTGATATTGATATAGATAATATCCCTTATGATGATAAAAATACTTATAAAGCAATTGGTAAAGGTGATACTTTAGGGGTCTTCCAGCTAGAAAGTACTGGAATGCAAAAATTCATGAAGGAATTAAGGCCGGATAATTTTGAGGATATTATTGCAGGAATTTCTTTATATAGACCAGGACCAATGGATGAGATTGATACTTATGTAAAGTGTAAACATAACCCTAAATATATTCAGTACCTACATCACTCTCTAGAACCTATCTTAAATGTTACTTATGGGTGTATGGTATACCAAGAACAGGTTATGCAAATCGTTAGAGATCTTTCTGGGTATTCAATGGGGAGAAGTGACCTTGTTAGAAGAGCAATGGGTAAGAAGAAAATTGATGTTATGAAAAAGGAAAGGGAAGTCTTTTTACATGGAGATAAAGAAACTAATGTTCATGGGTGTGTTTCTGTAGGGATTAGTGAAGAAATAGGAAATAAAATTTTTGATAAAATGATGGAATTTGCTAAATATGCATTTAATAAATCCCACGCAGCAGCTTACGCTGTTATCGCTTATCAAACAGCTTATTTAAAAACTTACTATCCTGTTGAATTTTTAGCCCCACTCCTTACAAGCGTTATGGGAGATGAAGACAAGCTGAAATTATATATTCGCCACCTAAAAGAGAAAGATATTCCTCTTCTTCCTCCTGATATAAACATTAGTGATAACAACTTTACAGTTGATAAAAAATCTATTAGATTTGGTCTTTTAGCTGTAAAAGGCCTTGGTGTAAATGCTATAAAAGAAATTGTTGAGGCTAGACAGTCAAAGGGTAAATTCACATCTTTTCCTGATTTTGTAAAAAAACTTGAGTTTAATTCTCTTAATAAAAGAGGGGTTGAAAGTTTAATTAAATCTGGAGCCTTTGATAGTCTAAATCATAAAAGAAGTGAGCTACTTAGTATATTTGCTGAATATATAGACTCTAACCTAAAAGAGAGAAAAAAAGCTATTAGTGGTCAAGTAAGCTTATTTGATATGTTAGGTAAAGAAGAAGCAGAAGAAATTACAATTCAAATCCCTACTTCAATGGAAGAATTTGAGCTATCTGTAAAGCTAGATTTTGAAAAAGAAGTTTTAGGAATGTATATTAGTGGTCACCCTCTTACTCCTTTTGAAGAGGACTTAGCTACATATTCTTCTATGGGTATACTTGACATTACAAGCCAATTTAATCCTGAAGATCCTGAGGGAGAAACTGAATTTATTTATGCAAATATTAAAGATAAAGAAGAAGTTTTTATTGCGGGAATGGTTATTGGGAAAAAAGTAATATACACAAAGAAAAATCAACCAATGGCATTTATTAAAGTAGAAGACCTTTTTGGGGAGATTGAAATTGTTGTTTTTCCAAGAACATATCAAAGTTATTTAAGCTTAATTGAAGTTGATAGTAAAGTTGTAATTAAGGGCAATATTAGTGTTAAAGAAGATGGAAGTGTCTCTATATTAGCAGGCGAAATCTGGGATTTAGAAAATAAAAAATCTCTTCCAAACCCAGTTTCTAAACCTACATTTAATAAATCATCTTTTAAAAGTGATATTAAACCTATGAAAGAAAACAGTACAACTATAATTGGTTCAACTTTGTTAATTGTCCTTGATAAGGATGGGATGAATAATAAATTAGAGGGTGTTAAAAACTGCCTTAGAAAACATAAAGGTACTACAAAAGTTGTGTTATACAATAAATCTATAAAAAAACAATACCTTGCAGGTAAAGAACTGTGGGTAAGCTTACACACTAACTTAGTAAAAGAGTTAATAGAAATGGTGGGAAAAGAAAATATTCGTATTAAACAAGATTAATTTTTTACTGTTTTTAATTTATTATCTTTAGAGTGGGTGAAAAAACCTCTTTAAAAAATACTGATAAAAAAAAAACTGTCATTATCTGAATTGATAATGACAG
>CAYJAA010000021.1:0-8488 GCA_964368185.1 uncultured Lachnospiraceae bacterium
GCATAGTCAACATCAATAGGAGGCATACAAAGTCTTTCATTAGATCTATTTAATCTTTCAAAATTATCTCTTGGTCTAAATAGAGAAATGTCTCCTTTTTCATTTTTATAAGCTTTTAACCCTTCAAAGGTTTCTTGCCCATAGTGAAAAACCATAGAGCTAGGATCTATCTCAATGTTTTGATATGGAACAATCCTACCATCAAACCACCCTTTTCCTTTTTCATAATTCATAATAAACATATGATCAGTGAAATTTTTTCCAAAAGTTAAATTATTATAATCTGGTTTTTCTTTTAAAGTTTCTCTTTTTGTAATCTTTAAGTTCATATTATGTCTAATCTCCTTTTATTTTTTTCTCATATATGATGAAGGGATATTCATAGATTCTCTGTATTTTGTAACAGTTCGTCTAGAAATTTTTACACCCTCACTTTTTAACATCTCACAAATTTTGTCATCACTGAAGGGTTTTTTACTATCTTCAGCTTCTATAATACTTTTTATATTTTTCTTTATCTTGAAATCACTTATATTTTCATTAGTGCTAGAAGAAATTTTCCTACTAAAGAAAAATTTAAGATTATATATCCCCTTAGGAGTAGATATATATTTCCCATTCACAATTCTACTGATTGTAGATAGATTAAGATTTGTATTATTTGCTACTTCTTCCATAGTAAGTGGGTTTAAAGAGCTAAGAGTAAAAAAGTCTTTTTGAATATTTAAGATGTATTCACAAACGAGCAAAAGATTTCTCTTTCTAACATTTAAAGCATCAATATAAAAATCAGATATCTTTATATCTTGTTTTAGTTTTTTATACTCTTCACTTTTTTTATCATATACATCTATGTAACTCATAATTTCTTTGTTTTTTATAAGTATTGGATATAAATCGTCTTTTAATGAAACATTTATCTCATTATTTTCATAAGTCACTACAACCTCAGGAATTATATATGAAATTTCTTCATCCTCATAATCCCTTGCGATTATTGGATCACATTTTTTTATATCACTAATAAGGCTTTTTACATAAGATATATCTATTTTAGTTTTTTTGCTAATTTTTTCATATTGTTCATAAGCAATTTCTTTTAAATAACTTTTAAGAAGAATTTTATGTTCTTTTTCATAAATTCCAGCTTTTTTAAGTTTAATTATAATATTTTCTGTAAAATTTCTCGCTCCTACAGAAATAGGCTCAAAACTTTGAACGATACTTAAAGCTTTTACAGCATCTTCTTTTGAAATAGATAAATCTTCTCTTAGCTGTTTTAAGCTAATTGTAAGATAGCCTTTTGAATTTATATTATAAATAATATAATCACAAATATTATATAAATGCTCCTCTAGCTTATAATCAAGAGTGTTAAGCTGCATTATAAGACTGTCATGTAAAGATTGCTTTTTATTCTTTTTATGTTCAAAATTTTCATTAATATATGTTTGAATATAATAGTTACTACTAAAATATTCTTCGCTGTTATAATTATTTTCTATAGGATCTTCAACTTCTTTACTTGCGTATATTTCAATTTCTTTTTTTATGTTGCTTTCCACACTTAAAACTTCATTAAAGGAAGATATATTTTCAAAGTTTTCATTTAACTTTACAATATCATAACTTAAGATATTGATTGCTTCCTTTAGTTCAGCACTAAGTTTTACTTCTTGTTTTAAATTGACTTGAGATTGAAGCTTTAAAGTATCCATATCCTATCCTTTTACCTTAATCCACTTTAAAAGTTTTTAAGGTTCCTGCACTATAAGGCACTTCTATTTCTAAGTTTCTTAATTTTTCAAAGTAAGTATCATATAGCTCTTTAGTAGCCTCACTAACTAACTCTTCATTAATATCAAACTCTAAAACTAGCTCATTAAATCCAAGTCTAAAATTCTTAGTTTCATAAAGTTCCATTATTAAATAGTCGCAAAGAAGAATAGAAGCGTTTTTATAATTTTGTACACATACCCCTAAAGAAATATCTTCATTATAGTTTTCATACATGTGAGAGTCAATGATTTTTATATCATTTCCAATAGCAACTCTTTCTACTCCTATGTAAGAAGCTCCACAAGCAGAAAAAATAATATCAACACCTTTATTTGATTGGGACTGTGCTAAGTCTTGAGCTTTTTGGGTGTCACTAAAAGAACCAACATAATTTGTGACTACCTCTATATCAGCATCAACAGCCATAACTCCTGCCTTAAAACCATATTCATATTCAGTAAACTCTGAATCAATACCCCCCATAAATCCAACAATTCCAGATTTTGTTTCGCTAGCAGCAACTACTCCTGCTAAAAAGCCTAATTCTTCATTTTTAAAGGTAAGGCTCATTGAGCTACCTGTTTCATCTTCACTTCCAATAACCCCAAAAGTGCTTAGAGGAAAATCTTGTTTTAATGATATTAAACTATCTGCTACAGTATAATCTGAAGCTATTATTAAATCAAAGCTACCTGATACAATTAAAGATCTACATGTTTGAAAATAAGATTCTTGCGTTTTAGGCTCTACAACAGTTAAGTCAAAATCACTACTATCAAAAGCTTCTTCAATCCCATCAATTACTTCACTATTTTTTTCGTTTTTTGCCCCATTTATATCTGTCACATAGGCAATGCTATAACTCTTATTATCGGTATTTTCAGAGTTGTTACACCCAAAAAATGATACACAAATAAGGATAATCATAGCTGCCGTTAGAATTTTTTTCATTTTATTTCCTTCCTTTAACAAAGTTACTTGGTGTCTTTTATATATGGCTTTCCAGAGGCCTTTGGCCCTATTGTTTTTCCTGAGATTATTAAAACAATTACTGTTAATAAGTATGGTAGCATATAAAATATTTCTGAGGGAACATTTTCAAGCCCTGGTATTTGATAAGCAAGAATAGCAAAAGTTTGAGAAAAACCAAAGAATAAACCTGCTAGTAACACTCCAATTGGGTGCCATTTACCAAAAATCAAAGCTGCTAGTGCTATAAATCCAGTTCCATGAATGGTAGCGTGGGTAAACTGAATATCTTGAGTTAAAACCATAATCGCTCCACCAAACCCTGCAAAAGCTCCTGATAATATTACACCAATATATTTAATTTTACTTACATTAACTCCCATAGAGTCTGCTGCTGAAGGATGTTCTCCAACAGACCTAAGTCTAAGACCAAAAGGAGTTTTGTATACAGTGTACCATACAACAAAACAAAGTATAAAAACAATTATAGTTGTATAGTGAATTCTAGAAAAAAACATCTCCCCTATTATTGGGATATTTTCAAGAAGCGGAATAGCAGATTTTGATATTCCAAAAGAATAAGCCGGTGTTCTTTGTGCTCCAAAAAACACTTTACATAAAAATATCGTAAGTCCACTAGCAAGGAAATTTATACCCGTACCACTAATAACATGCTCCCCTTTTAAGTTTACACACACAAAAGCGTGAATTAAAGAGAATAAGGTTGAAAAAAGTATTCCGGCTATAATTCCCACAACAGGGGCATATTTACCAAGACTAGGTTCAAAAACAATAGTAATAGCTCCTGCGGCAAAGGCTCCAAATAACATAAGACCTTCTAAGGCTACATTTACAATCCCTGCTCTTTCACTAAACAGTCCACCAAGGGCCGAAACAATTATAGGAGCAGAATATGCAAGAATAAGAGGAACAGCTGTGTTAAAAAATGCTAAAAAATCCATATTATTCACCCTCCTTCTCAGATAGTTTTCTTTCCAGTAATATCTTAAGGCCAAGCTGCATAGCTGTCATAATAACAATTGAGGCCATAATTATAAGAGAAATTTCTTTTGGAACATTAGCCAGAGCCATCGCTTTAGACCCTGCTTTCAGTCCTCCAAAAAGAAGTCCGGAAAGTCCTATTCCAAGAGCAGAGTTGTTACCAAGAAGGGCAACGGCTATACCGTCAAAACCATAGTTTTCTTGGAAAAATAACATTCTACCATAATTGAATATTCCATTACTTATTATCGCTCCTGCAACTCCTGCAAAAGCTCCTGATATCATCATTGATAAAACAATGTTTCTATTTACTTTCATTCCTGCGTATTCACTTGCATTTTTATTTGAGCCTACTGATTTAAGCTCAAATCCAAATTTAGTTTTATTTAAAATAAACCAATATATAAATATTGCAATAATAACTACAAAAATTCCAAGATGAAGTCTAGAACCTCCAGAAATCATTTCTAGAAATTCATTAGCAAAGCTTCCATTTGGGTTTATATCCTCAGTTCTTGAAGAGTCTACCATTGGTAGAAACTGTAGTAAAAAGTTTTGAAGATACATAGCTACATAATTAAGCATAATTGAAATAACAACTTCATGCACTCCAAGTTTTGCTTTTATAATCCCTGGAATAAATGCCCATATAGCTCCAGAAATTGCTGCTGATATAACAACCATAGGTAATAATATAACTGCAGGAAGAGGGAAAAGTAAAGCAACAGCAGTAGCTGCAAATCCTCCCATTAATAGCTGTCCTTCAGCTCCAATATTAAATAATCCGGTTTTAAATGCAAAACCTACAGCTAAACCTGTTAGTATAATTGGCATAGCTTCAACAAATAATTCTCCAACAGCTCTTGGAGAACCAAGTACCCCATTAAATAAAGCTTGATAACCATATATCGGGTTTAGACCTGTAATTAACATAACAATAGCCCCAATTAAAAAACCCATTAAAACAGAGGAAATCGTTATTGCTAATGTAGTATTATTTCTTAAATAATTAATCATTTTTTCTTTCATAACTTATACCTCTCTTTCTCCTGTCATCATAAGGCCAATAGTTTTTTCATCAGCTTCGTCACTATTTAAAATACCAACAATTTCTCCCCCGCAAATTACGGCTATTCTATCACTGATATTAAGTATTTCTTCAAGCTCAAAAGATATAAGTAAAATTGCTCTACCATTATCTCTTTCTTCAACTAATTTTTTATGAATATATTCTATAGCTCCAACATCTAGCCCTCTAGTTGCTTGAGTCTCTATCTACTTCCCTTGCTATAATAGCTTTTTGTTGATTCCCACCAGACATTGATTCTACTTTGGTGCTTGTCCCTTTTGCCGATCTTATATCATATTCTTCTATAAGGACTGTTCCTTTTTTGTCAATTTCCTCAAAGTTTAATATTCCATTTTTACTAAAAGGTTCTTTATAATATGACTGAAGTGCTAAGTTTTCCCCTAGAGAAAAATCTAAAATTAGTCCATATTTATGCCTATCTTGAGGTATATGAGAAATTCCACTTAGAGTTTTTTCCCTAACAGAGTCATTTGTAATATCTTTATCATTTAAAATTACTTCTCCGCTGGTTACTTTTCTAAGACCAGTAATAGCTTCTACAAGCTCACTTTGTCCGTTTCCATCAATTCCTGCAATACCTAATATTTCTCCACTTTTTACTTCAAAATTTAAGTTTTTTATAATTTCAACATTTCTATAATCTTTAACTACTAAGTTTTTAATATCTAAAACTGTTTTTGTAGCAGTACTTTCTTTTCTACTAGTTTTAAAAGATACTTTTCTACCTACCATTAAATCAGCTAAATCTTCTCCAGAAACTTTGTCCACATCAACTGTGTCAATATATTTGCCATGTCTTAAAATTGTGCATCTATCTGCAACAGCTTTAATTTCTTTTAGTTTATGGGTAATTAATATTACAGATTTACCTTGTTTTTTGAAAATTTTCATCATCTCAATTAAACTTTCAATTTCTTGTGGTGTTAAAACCGCACTAGGCTCATCAAAAATAAAGATTCTAGCGTCTCTGTAAAGCATTTTTAATATTTCTACTTTTTGTTGCATACTCACTGGTATATCTTCAATTAAAGCATCAGGATCTACCTTTAAATTATACTCCTTAGAAAGCTCAACAATTCTCTGTCTTGCTTTTTTATAATCTAATTCGATTCCTTTTTTAGGCTCTAACCCTAGTATAATATTTTCAACAACAGTAAAGTTTTCAACTAACTTAAAGTGTTGATGAACCATGCCAATACCTAGGCTATTTGCCACATTTGGGTCTTTAATATTTACTTCTTCTCCATCAATATAGACATGTCCCCCATCTGGTTTATAAAAACCAAATAAAATACTCATCAAAGTAGATTTTCCAGCCCCATTTTCCCCTAAAAGAGCGTGAATCTCTCCTTTTCTTAAGTCAAAGTTAACATTATCGTTAGCTATGATTCCGGGAAAAATTTTTGTTATATTCTCCATTTTAACAATATTGTCCATAAGCATTATCCCTCTTAACTTGTATTATTTATATAATAATACCATATTTCTACATAAAATTAAATATATATTATATATCTTTTTCCTGCTTGATAGTTTTAAAAAATAAATCAGCAAAAAACTTTAATTTCTTTACTGATTTAAAATAATCATTTCATTATTTAAATTTGTATTAATCATGAAAAAGAGCTTCTTTAATTAAAAATTCACACAAAGATTTCGTTGAGTTTTCCTTAGCATATAAAGATATATTCTTTTTCATAATATTTATTTTATCTTTACTAAAAAATAGTGTATCTATTGCGTCTATTAAATCAAAAGTATCTGATAAATAAACTCCAAGTCCATTATTAACAATAAACTCTAAATTTCTTTTCTCCTGACCTCCCACATATTCTGTGATTATAATAGGAAGTCTTTTGCTAATTGCTTCTGAGGTAGTAATTCCTCCTGGTTTTGTAATAATAGCATCACTAGCGTCCATAAGAAGAGAAATATCTTCATAAAAGCCAAATATAAGAAAATTTTTCTTAGTAACCATTCTTTTTAGTCTAATATAAGTCCTTTTATTATTCCCACACACAACAATTCCTTGAATATCTTTATCAGATTCATCAAGCTCTTTTATAATACTTACTAAATTACCTATCCCATCCCCTCCAGCCATAACTAAAAGTGTTTTTTTATTTGGGTCTAGCTTTAGAAAAGTTCTTGCATCTGATTTTTTCAAACATACATTAAAACCATCCCTTATTGGTATACCAAAAGGTAAGATTTGTTTATTTGAAATTCCCTTTATTAAAGCTTTATTTCTTAGGGTTTCATCAGCGATAATATGATAGTCTAAAAAAGTAGTATCTTGCCAATATGGGTGTACTGTAAAGTCTGTAATTACACCAACATTAATTGAAGATATAAGGTCTTTTTGCTTTAAGATATCAACAACATTTCCAGCAAAAACATGGGTGCATATAATTATATCCCAGTTATTTTTTATTATCTTGTCTTTTATCTCTTTAGCCAGTATTCTATTTGTAATTTTAGAAATAGAATACTTTCTTGAAGGCTTTGTTTTTTTATCCATCATTCCATAAATTTTTGTGCTAATTTCTGGAACATAAGAGGCTGACACATAAGTTCCTTTATCAATAATTTCTTTTAGTATAGGATCAATTTGAGAATATAAATCAAGAACTTGAACATAAATACCTCTATGTTCAAATCCACTTTTTATAGCATTTGCTACACTATTGTGCCCCCCTCCGGCACTTACGCTAAGTATTAAAACTTTCATAATGTTTTTAATCCATTTCTAAAATATATTTTATTCTATGTATTAACATATCAAGAGCTACTAAATTATATCCACCTTCTGGAATAATTATATCTGCATTTTTCTTGCTTTGCTCTACAAACTCCTCATGCATAGGTTTTACTGTAGTCATATATTGTTTAGTTACAGAGTCTAAGTCTCTTCCTCTTTCTTTAACATCTCTAATAAGCCTTCTAATAAGGCGAATATCTGCATCAGTATCTACAAATACCTTCATATCCATCATATTTATAAGCTCTTTATTTTCAAATATTAAAATACCTTCTAATATAATCACTTTTGAAGGGTGCACTAAAACAGTTTCTTCCATTCTTGTGTGTTCCACAAAAGAATAAACCGGTCTATTAATAGAGCTACCCTCCTTTAGTTTTTTAAGGTCTTTAATTAAAAGCTCAGTATCAAAAGAATTAGGATGATCATAATTCAGCATAGCTCTTTTTTCAGGGCTTAAATGTCCATTACATTTATAATAATAATCATGACAAAGTATTTGAATTTCTTCTTTAAAAATTTCTTTTATTTTTTTTGCTAGTGTACTTTTCCCAGATCCTGTTCCCCCAGCAATTCCTATAATTATTACTTCTTCTTTAGCCATTATTTTACCTCATAATTATATATTTTATCCAAAGTGTATTTTTTGATATATTGGATGAATGATTAATTTTTGTGTTTCTTCCTTAAAAGGGCAACCTAAATAAATTTCATGATGTTTTGTAGTTTTATTAAAGTGTAGGGCGTCCATATAGTCATTTTGATCTGCATAGTCCATTACATCCCTAAAATTTTCTTCCTTTGTTTTATTACTATCATAAACCATTTTTAAAGCGCTATCTTCCTTAAGCTTAAAGATATAAATATCTTCATTGCTTGAAATAACA
>CAYJAA010000021.1:8498-14322 GCA_964368185.1 uncultured Lachnospiraceae bacterium
ATGTCTTCATTTTCATATTTAAAAAAATTATCCTTAGAATATAAAACTCTTTCTAAATACATTTTATCTACACCAAATTTACTTATAATTTCTAGCCTTTTTTCATATAAAGTTTTAGCTGTTTTTTCAAAACTATCTTTATCATAATAGTTTTTTTCATCTAAGGCTATATATCTTCGCTCTTTTAAATTTAAAATATCAAATTTATTTTTTGTATTAAATAAATCACTGTCTAGCTTATAAAACATAATACTCTCCTTTAAAAAAAAATATTTAATTTATTTTTATCATAAATTTATAATTTATTCCATTAATAATTAATAAATGATGAGACCTAATATGGCTGATATACTTATTAGTAAAATAGGATGAATTTTTTTAAATTTCATATATAAAAAGCATATAATTCCCAAAATAATAATTCCATAAATATCAAATGCACTTTCTTTAATAAATATTGAAATAGCGATGGAAATAGCGCTACTATATATAAGACCTATCACAACTGGCCTAATTCCACTAAGGGCATTTTTTACATAAGGATTTTTTGTAAAATCTTTAAAATATCTTGCAATTAAATATATGATAACAAAAGAAGGTAAAACAACTCCTAAGGTGGCAAGAATTGCCCCAGACACCCCATTTACATTAAAGCCAACAAATGTTGCTATATTAACAGCAAAGGGTCCAGGGGTAGATTCACTAATGCCAATAAAGTCAATTACCTCAAGTAAGCTAAGCCAGTTGTTACTTACAACTTCTTCTTTTATTAGAGGAATCATGGCGTATCCTCCCCCAAAGGTGAATAAACCTATTTTAAAAAAAGTAAAAAATAAATCAAAATTCAAATTCTTATTCCCCTATTTTTTTAATATTTATAAAGTAGTTATAAACTAGCCCTATAATAGCAGCAGTTATAAGTAAATATATAATGTCAATATTTGTAAAAATAGCAAATATAAAGGAAAATAAAATCATAGTTATATTAAATGTATCCATTTTTATATGTTTACATAGTTTTTTCCCTGCTCCAAGGATTAATACAATAATTCCAGCTTTTATCCCTGAAAATGCTTTTATTACATATACATTATCGTTTATATTTGAAAATAAAATAGATATAAGAATAATAACAAAAAAAGAAGGGAGAACAACCCCAAGTGTAGCAATAAGACTTCCAATAAACCCTCTAACTTTGTGGCCTGTAAATGTAGCCATATTCACCGCTAAAACCCCAGGAGTACTTTCAGCAATTGCTAATATATCTAAAATTTCTTCTTCATCTATCCACTTATTTTTCTCACAAGCCTCCCTTTCAATAAGAGGTATCATAGCGTATCCTCCTCCAAAGGTAAAAGCTCCTATTTTAAAAAAGGTTAAAAATAAGTTAAGTAAACTATTCTTTTCCAAAAAATATTCTCCTTTATAACAGCTAGGTGAACTTAAAAAAATAAGTTCACCTTTTTATTTTAAGGAAACACCTTAAAATCTATTCATTTTATATTTATTAAACCTTTAAATCAACATCATACCCTAACTCTTCTTTATGCTTTGAAAGAATTGTTTTAACATCTTCGTTAATAAATTCATTAACTTGATTTATAGCTCTTCCCACATATTTTTTAGGATCTAATATTTCTTTAATTTCATTAATATCTAAGTTAAATTCAGGGTCTTTAGAAATCCTTTGTAGTAAATCATTTGCTTTTCCTTCTCTTTTTACTACTGCTCCAGCTTCCATAGAATAAACTCTTATTTTTTCATGTAAGGCTTGTCTATCTCCACCTTTTTTTACACTTTCCATTAAAATATTTTCTGTTGTCATAAATGGAAGTTCTTCCATAACATGCTTTGTTATAACTTTTTCATATACTTCAAATCCACTTGAAATGTTTATTGCTATTTGTAAAATAGCATCACAACACATAAAGCTTTCAGGAATAGAAATTCTTCTATTTGCAGAATCATCTAAAGTTCTTTCAAACCACTGTACACTTGCTGTCATAGCAGGATTTATGCTATTTGCAATAATATGTCTAGATAAAGAGCAAATTCGCTCACTTCTCATAGGGTTTCTTTTATAAGCCATAGCTGAAGAGCCTATTTGATTTTTTTCAAAAGGTTCTTCAATTTCCTTAAGGTTTTGAAGAAGTCTTACATCTGTTGCAAACTTGTGTAGTGACTGAGCTATACCACTTAAGCAGTTTACAATTCTACTATCAAACTTTCTAGGATAGGTTTGTCCAGTTACTGTAAAGTCTGTATCAAAGCCCATTTCCTTACATACAAATTCATTTAGCTTTTTAATTTTTTCCTCATCATCATTAAATAATGACATAAAACTAGCCTGAGTTCCAGTAGTTCCTTTTACACCTCTCATTCTAAAGGTAGAAAGGACAAATTCTAGTTCTTCATAGTCAAGGAGTAAATCTTGCATCCAAAGGGTGGCTCTTTTTCCAACAGTAGTTAGCTGAGCTGGTTGGAAGTGAGTAAAACCAAGGGTTGGAATGTCTTTATATTCCATAGCAAAATCACTTAGCTTTTTAATTAAATTTAAAAGCTGTTTTCTTATTAAAAGTAGGGCGTCTCTATAAACAATAAGGTCTGTATTATCCCCTACATAAGCGCTAGTAGCCCCAAGATGAATAATTCCCTTTGAAGCAGGAACTTTATCCCCATAGGTGTGAACATGAGCCATAACATCATGCCTAAACTGATTTTCATATTTTCTTGCAAGGTCATAATCAATATCATAAACGCTTTCTTCTAAAGCTTTAATTTGTTCATCACTAATATCAATCCCAAGCTCTTTTTCTCCCTTAGCTAAAGCTACCCATAATTTTCTCCAAGTTGAAAATTTTGTGTCTGCACTAAAAATATTTAGCATTTCTTTACTAGAATATCTTTCGATTAGTGGATTTTTATAAACATTACTACTCATAGTTGTTTCTCCTTACTTTAATTTATTAATAAATTCTATTAGTTTTTCAAGACCTTTTTTTATTTCAAAAAGACTGGTTGCATAAGAAAGTCTAATGAAGTCATCACTTCCAAAGCCAATCCCTGGAATTACAGCCACATTATTTTCTTTTAGTAAAGTTTCGCTAAAATCAAGACTTCCATTTATTTTTTGATTATTATAACATTTACCGTAGTATTTTGAAATATCAACGAATACATAAAAAGCACCTTTTGGATAAATAATATCAATATCTTTAACTTTCTTTAAAGCATCAATCATATATCTTCTTCTTTTGTCATACTCCATAAGTCTCTCATTTAAAATATCTTCTTTCATAGTAAGGGCTGCAATTCCCCCACACTGAGAAATTGTTGAAGGGTGAGAAACACAGTGCCCTTGGACTTTACTCATTGCATTTGCAATTTCTATATTACAAAGAGAGTACCCAATCCTCCACCCAGTCATAGCATAGGTTTTTGATAGTCCATTAATCGTTATTGTAATGTCTTTAATTTCCTTTGATAAACTTGCTGTTGGAATATGTTTACTATCATCATATAAAAGCTTATCATATATTTCATCACTAATAATATAAATCCCTTTTTCAAGGCATACATTTGCAATTTCAAGGAGTTCTTCTTTTTTATAAATTCCACCAGTAGGATTAGAGGGGTTATTTATCATAATTGCTTTTGTTTTATTAGTAATAACTTTAAGAAGCTCTTCTTTTTTAAGAACAAAATTATCTTCTTTTTTTGTATTTACAAAAACGCATTTTCCCCCTACCATTTTCACCATTTCTGGATAACTAACCCAGTAAGGTATAGGAATAATTACTTCATCTTCTGGAGTAACTAAAGCCTGAAGAGCAGTAAATAGAGAATGTTTAGCTCCGCTACTTACAACTATTTCATCAACAGTATAATCAAGATTATAATCTTTTTTATATTGGTTTTTAATAGCCTCTCTAAACTCTGGAAGGCCTTTTACATCTGTATATCTTGTAATCCCTTTATTCATTCCTTCAGTAGCAGCCTCGGTAATACTTCTTGGAGTATCAAAGTCAGGCTCCCCTGCTCCAAAGGAATAAATTTCCCTTCCTTCTTCTTTTAACTTCTTAGCTAGTGAAGTTATACTAAGAGTCATAGAAGGGCTTATTTCATTTAGCTTATCACTTAATTGTTTTTTCATCTTCTCTCCTTATAAAATTAGCATTGAATCCCCAAAGCTAAAAAATCTATACTCATTTTCTACAGCGTAATTATATCCACTAAGTATTTTTTCTTTATCATAAAAGGCACTAATTAACATTAAAAGTGTTGATTTTGGTAAATGAAAATTAGTGATTAGTGCGTCCACTACCTTAAATTTATAAGGTGGATATATAAAAATACTGGTGTCCATAGTGCAAGGACGAATCTCATTATATTCCTTATAGCAAGATTCTAAAGTTCTAACACTAGTAGTTCCAACAGCAATCACTCTTTTTTTGTTTTTTATTGTTTCATTAATAATTTTTGCACTGTTATTTGAAATTTCGCAGTATTCACTGTGCATAGTGTGTTTTTCTACATCCTCTACTTTCACAGGGCGAAAAGTCCCAAGACCTACATGAAGGGTTACATAAACTAAATTAACCCCTTTATCCTCTATCTTTTTAAGAAGTTCATTTGTAAAATGTAGCCCAGCAGTTGGAGCAGCAGAAGAACCTAGATGTTTTGAATAAACTGTTTGATATCTATTTTTGTCCTTAAGCTTTCCTTTTATATAGTGAGGAAGGGGAACACTTCCAATTTTTTCAATCACAGAAAAAATGTCTTCTTCACAGTCAAATTCAACTAATGCTAGTCCGTCCTCTAGTTTTTTTCTAACATAAACACTTACCTCTTCACTTAGGATAATTCTCGTTCCAACACTAACCCTTTTAAGAGGCTTGATTAAGGCTTCAAATTCTTTAGCTCCTACATGTTTAAGTAAAAATAATTCTATTTTTGCCCCTGTTTCTTTTTTCCCAAAAAGTCTAGACATAATTACTTTAGAATTATTTAAAACAAGAGTGTCCACTTCATTTAGATAATCTAAAATATCATAAAAGTGTTTATCTTCTTTTGTATCATCTTCTCTATTTAATACAAGAAGTTTAGAATTGTCTCTTTTTTCAAGGGGGTACTGAGCGATTAACTCTTCTGGTAAATAAAAATCAAAATCATCTGTCTTCATATAAATGTCCTCTACTCTTCTTTTTCATAGGGTATATTTAAGTATTTATAAGCGTTTATTGTAGCCACTCTTCCCCTTGGAGTTCTATTAATAAACCCCATTTGTAGCAAATATGGCTCATATACATCTAAAATTGTATCTTTTTCTTCCCCTATAATTGCTGATAGAGTATCTAGTCCAACAGGACCTCCATCAAATTTATTAATAATAGTATCAAGTATAGCAATATCGCTTTTATCTAGCCCATTATTATCTACTTCTAATAAATTTAAGGCTTTTATGGCAGTATCTGAATCAATTAAGTCTATATTTTTCACCTGAGAATAATCCCTTACTCTTTTTAAGAAACGATTGGCTATTCTTGGGGTTTGCCTTGAGCGTAGGGCAATTTCTTTTGCTCCATTTGTGTTAATATTTACATCTAATATAGTGCTACTTCTTTTTAAAATATCAATAATTTCATTTGTAGAATACATTTCAAGCTTATTTAAAACTCCAAATCTATCTCTTAGGGGAGAAGAAAGAAGTCCTATTCTAGTTGTAGCACCTATTAAAGTAAAGGGCTGTAAATCAAGTCTTATACTTTTTGCATTAGGGCCTTTACCAACCACAATATCAAGGGCAAAGTCTTCCATTGCTGGA
>CAYJAA010000021.1:14332-15939 GCA_964368185.1 uncultured Lachnospiraceae bacterium
AATTGATCTATTAAGTCTATGGATTTCATCTATAAACAATACATCATTTTTCTTAAGATTTGAAAGAATTGCTGCAAGGTCTCCAGGTTTTTCAATTGCTGGTCCACTTGTGATTTTAATAGATACACCAAGCTCATTTGCAATAATATTAGAAAGGGTAGTCTTTCCTAGCCCAGGAGGACCGTATAACAAAACATGATCTAGGGACTCTTCCCTTTGTTTTGCTGCTTCTATAAATATTTTAAGTCTTTTCTTTATAATATCCTGCCCTACATAATCTTTTAAGGTAGTAGGTCTTAGGCTTTTATCTACTTCTATATCAAATTGTGTTTTTTTTGTGGTTACAATTCTATTTTCCAAAATATCTCCTTAATCATTACTCCCCTGCTTTAGTAAGAGCAAAGCTTATAATGTCTTCAATAGTTAAATCCTCTTTTGTTTCCATACTGCTAATTAATTTCATAGAATAATTTCTATCAAAACCAAGGGTAAGTAAAGCCTGAACTGCTTCATCAATTAAGTTATGATTTATACTATTATTATCACCTAAAACAGCATCCCCACTTAGGGTAATACCTTTGAATTTGTCTTTTAAATTTACTACAATTTGCTCTGAGGTTTTTTTGCCAACCCCATTTGCTTTTGCTAAAGACTGGTGGTCATTATTAATAATATAAACAATAATTTGTTCTACACTATACACAGAAAGAAGATTAATAGCTACTTTCCCCCCAATTTTAGGAACAGAAATAAGCTTATTAAATAAATCTCTTTCTTCACTAGTATAAAAGCCAAATAAAGAAACATGATCTTCCCTTAGTGCCATATGTACATATAATTTTACTTTTTCTTCTTTATTTTCTAGCTTTGATATGGTATTTGAAGAACAAGTTAAAAAGTATCCTACATCATTTACATTTAGAGATACTCCATTTAATGTAACATCGTCTACATATCCTATTAAAAAATCTAACATCCTTTATCCTCTTTATATAGTGGATTTTCAAATCTTTCATAATAAGCAACAATTTTGTTGTTATCATCCCTTATTGCCACCATATATAATTCTTTTTTATCTCTTTTGTGAAAATATAAATAAATTTCATCTAAATCTTCTTTTAACATTTTTTCTAAAAATTTTTCGATTTTAATTTTAGACTCATCACTGTGAAAATCTAGTAAATTTCTCCCAACTAAAGCCTCTCCACCTCTGTGGCTATATCTTTCGATACACTTTTTATTCATATACAAAATAGTATGATTTAAGTCCATTACAATAATTGGTTCACTGTCCATATACACAATATTTTTATACATTTCACTGAAATTCATTGCTACACCTCTATTTTATTTTAATTTTCTATAATAAGCTAAAACTTTTCCATCTTTTTTAATAGACTTTAGGAAAATGTCTTTTTTAATTCTTTTATCATGATACATAAAAATTTCATCTAAATTTTCTCTTATTAGCTTGTCCACATAGGAAAATAAAAATTTATTTGTGCCACCGTGGTGCATATCTTTTAGATTTTTTCCAATTAAATCTTTGCCACCTTTATCCTGATATTTTTTTATTGCTATATCATTTAAATATATTATTTCACTAT
>CAYJAA010000021.1:15949-18604 GCA_964368185.1 uncultured Lachnospiraceae bacterium
TTTTTCTTCTTTTTCGTCGATTTTAATTTTATTATTAGTTAAGGCTATAAGTTCGTTTTTAAATTTTTCTATATCCTTAATTGGAATATTTATATCTACATGCACAATATCTAAAAACTCTATTTTTTCTAAGGAAAACCCTGTGCTTCTTAAAAAAACTTCCATTTTTCCATGAAGAGGATATTCATAAGATATCTTTATAACTTTAACATATACTTTTTTTACTAGCTTTGCACTATGTATCACTTCACTTGCAGCAGCAGAATAGGCTCTTATAAGCCCCCCTGCTCCAAGTTTAATCCCACCAAAATATCTGGTTACGACAATTAAAGCATTAGTAAGGTTGTTGTTTTCCATAGCAAGTAAAATTGGCTTTCCTGCTGTAAGAGCCGGCTCCCCATCATCACTACATTTTTGAACTTCCATATTTTTTCCCAGTATATATCCATAAGTATTATGGTTTGCTTTGTAGTGTTCTTTCTTTATAAGCTCTATATATTCATTTCCTTGCTCTACACTTGTTATACTAAACAAATGTCCAATAAAAGAAGATTTTTTGATTTCTATTGTATTTTCAAAGTTATCATTTATTGTAATATAATCCATATTTCACCTAAAACATCTTTTTGAAATACATGATTAATAACCCCATAAAAGAAAGGGCTGCGGCGATACAAATTATAATAAAAAATCCATTTTCATTATTTGCAAAAGGAACAATTACATTCATCCCCCAAAGACTTGTTATAATGGTTGGGATTGTTAATATAATTGTAAGGGAAGTAAGAAGTTTCATAACAATATTTAAATTGTTAGAAATAATAGAGGCAAAAGCGTCCATTGTTCCACTTAAAATATCTCTATAAATTGTACACATCTCAATAGCCTGTTTATTTTCAATAATAACATCTTCGAGTAAATCTGTATCATCTTCATACATTCGAATTATTGGCATTCTAAGAAGTTTTTCCATAACTATTTCATTAGATTTTAAGGAAGTAGCAAAGAAAACTAAACTTTTTTCAAGGGATAACATTTGAATAAGCTCTTTATTTTTCATTGATTTATGAAGCTCTATTTCAATATTTGTACTAGCTTTATCGATTAGTTTTAGGTATGAAAGGAAAAGTGTTGCGTTTTTATAAAGAACTTGTAAGACAAATCTATTTTTTTTCTTTGTTGAAAAATTCCTAAATGTTCTCTCATAAAAGTTTTTAAGAAGAGGAATATCTTTTAAGCACACTGTTATTACATTATCAGGTGTCATGATAATAGCAATAGGGATACAGTTGTATACAAAATTACTAGTTCCTTCTACTTCTACAATCGGTGTATCAACTAGTATTAAGATATTATCTCCCTCAACATCAATCCTAGATCTTTCTTCTTCATCTAAGGCGGCATTTAAAAAGTCAATATCTACATTTAGTGTCTGAGATATATTAAGGATTTCTTCCTTTGTAGGATTTATCATATGAATCCATGAGCCTTGTGTTATTTCATCCATTGTGTAGATTTTTCTATCATCTGTATAATATATTGAATACATTTCTATTCCTACCCCCTTTTTTTAGTTATAATACCATAAATATCATATCAATAAATTTTATCATATACGAATTTTTTTAACAAGGGTAATATCAATAGTTATTGGGTTTTTTTATAGGTAAGATGTAAATTTAAGTTTTTATTAAGACATATATGATTACTTCTTAATTATCTCCAAAATTTCACTAAAATAAACTTCTTTATTTTTAATATATTCTTCATCTTTTATGCTGTAATAATTTTGTATATCTACATACTCATTTAAGTGAGAATATCTTATATCACTGTCAACAATCCCTACCTTACTAAGGGGAATAAGACCTAAAATATTTAAAATATTCATGCTCTCTTTTTCATAAATAAACTCTGGAAATTTATATAAAATCTCTTTTTTATCCATATTATCTGTGTCCATTAGGGCGTATTCATAAACACCTCCTGCAAAATATACATTTTCAAAAGGGTATTTATAAGCCTCAAAGGAAAAAGTATCCTCATTCCCTGCTACTCTAATTAAATAATTTACATCTGAAAAATCTCCGCATATAATAGCAGTTTTCCCCTTATAAAAATCAAAATAAACATCATTTTTATTTTTTTGTAAAGTTAAGCTTTCTTCTCCAAGTAAACTTTTTATCTCATCAATTTTTTCATAAGAAATGTTCTCATATCCATTTTCTAAAATAAAAGGAAGGTATGAAGTAGAATCCTCTCCTATATACATATCAAAGGGGATATATTTTTTTTCACTATCTTTTTCTTTAATTTCACTAATAAGGGATAAAAATGTTTTATAATCCCATTCTTTATTAGGTAAATCAATCCCTAAATCATTTAAGATATTTTCATTTATAATTATTAAATTATAATTTATACAAAAAGGAATGATAAGTTGATCTTCTCCTTCTTTAATTAAATTTATATTGTATTCCTCTTTTATACTACTCATATATTCTAAATCTTTTATATACATGCTAGACTTAATATCTTTATTATTTATACTAGATATAGTAATATCCACACTAGAATTTTCCTCAGCAAGCTTATCACTCATATACTCATAGGAATTATCGTAATTTAGCTCTTTTAACTCTAACTTAATAAGAC
>CAYJAA010000022.1:0-15641 GCA_964368185.1 uncultured Lachnospiraceae bacterium
AATAAAGCTATCTTAAATTTAGATTATTTAATTAAAGAAAAAAATATATCATTAAATCTTGATATTAAAGAAGATAATTTTATTATATGTGACAAAAAGTGGCAAGAAGAAGCCCTTACTAACATTTTAAAAAATGCAGTAGAAAATTCCTTTGATAAAGGCATGATTGATATTAAGGTAAAAGATAATAATTTTTATACATCTATTTCCATTAAAGATTATGGAAAAGGGATTAGTAAAAAAATGCAAAAAGAGATATTTGAAAGATTTAAGAAAAGTGAACATTCAAAAGGGGTAGGGATTGGTCTTAATCTAGCAAAAATTATTATAGAAAAAGACAGTGGTATGATAGCCTTAGATTCTGTTATAAATGAATATACAAAATTTGAAATAAAGTATATAAAGTAAAACATATAAAATGATTGAATACTTTGATAAAAAGAAGTATAATATATAAAATGTTTTAAAGAACTACACAAAAAAAAGACAAATAAAAAGGAGAATCTAAGATGAAAATAGCAAAAATAACTACAGTGGTATGTGCCTTTATGTTGTTAATGTTTTTTACAGGTACACCAGTTAATGCTGTGAACTTCTATGATGTTAACATAACGGTTGATAGTGGAATTACTGCCCCTAAACAATTAAATTATAATCTTCCAGAGGGAAACTCTGAAACGTTAGATTTTACATCTAAAGAAGGGTATCTTATTAGCTCTATTACAATTAATGGAGTTGAACAAATAGGAACTGTGACAACTAGCCATGAAGTTAGTATAAATGATATTAGAGAAAATGTCTTTATAAAAATCACCTCTAAAAGTAAAAATATTCTTCCTATAGAAGGAAACTCTCAGATTTATGAAAAAGGTTCAGGAAAAAATATAATTATCAAATTTGATTATGATTTTGCCTCACTTCAGCCAGTATCCGTTACAATTGATAATAAGGTAGTAACACAAGGTTATGAGCTTTCACAAGGTAGCGTTATTTTAACTATTAATAACACTACACTTGAAAATCTTAGTGTAGGGGAGCATAATATAGAAATTGCTCTTGAAACAGGGGAAGTAATGGTTGGTGAGTTTGAAGTTATAGAAGCTGAAGAGGATGTTATTAAAAGTCCAAAAACTGGAGATAGTGGAATGATTCATTATATAATGGCTCTTATTTCACTTCTTGGGATTGGAAGTATTCTTACTCTTAAAATGAAGTTAAAATAAATTTTAGAATAATAAAAAATACTAGAATAAAATCTAGTATTTTTTTTTGAAAAAATAGTTTTGTTATGAGATTAAATGTAGCCTTAAAATGAATACTTATTCTTAGGGTTCTTTAAAAATCAGCTAAAATATGATATACTTTTGTAAATAATTTTTGTATACCTTATGAAAGGAAATAAATTATAATATGAAATTTAGGGATGGAAAAGCAAGATGTAAATGGTGTCCAAACAAAAATGAAAGATATATTAAATATCACGATGAGGAGTGGGGGGAATTTAGGGTAGATGATCATCATTTGTTTGAAATGTTAATCCTTGAATCTTTTCATGCAGGGTTGTCTTGGGAATGTGTTTTAAATAAAAGAGAACATTTTAGAAAAGCATATGATAATTTTGACCTTGATAAAGTGATGAATTATGATGAAGAAAAAAAAGAAGAGCTAAGAAACAATAGTAATATTATAAGGAATAAACTGAAAATAAAAGCCTCCATAAATAATGCAATTATTTTCAAAGAGTTAATTAATGAATATGGTTCTTTTTATAATTATCTAAAAACATTTATAGGAGAAGAAATTATCTACGAATATGATAAAACTCATTCACAGGTATCAGATGATATTTCTAAAGATTTATTTAAAAGAGGGATGAGATTTGTTGGTAGTGTTATAATATATTCTTATCTTCAAGCAGTAGGTATAATTAACTCCCATGACAAAGAATGTTTTTTACATAAAAAGTAAAATTAGAAAAAAGTTGTTATATTTTACTATCAGAAAATATACAGTATAAATATATGAGTGGTAGTGTGTATTATAATGCTAAAATATAATATCACATCAATGTTTAAAAAAAGATTGTTAGTAAAAAAAGAGGTAATTAATTATGGACATGCACCAAAAAAGAAAATTTAGAAAAGAAAAGAAACAAGCTGAAAGTAATGAGGGGAGCGCTAAATCTCCTTCTAGTAATATACACTGGTATCCTGGGCATATGGCAAAAGCCACTAGGCTTATTAGAGAGGACCTTAAAAATGTAGATGTTATTATAAAGCTTTGTGATGCAAGAGCTGTTGTAAGAAGTGATAACAAAGACTTTAATTCTATTATTAGTCAAAAAAAAATCATTAGAATATATAATAAAATGGATTTAGCAGATGATAAAATCACAAAGGAGTGGATACTTCATTTTAAAGAAAAAAACGAGGAAGTTTTTTTCATAGACTGTCTTAATAAAAAAGGGCTTAGTGAGGTTGTTGCTTACCTAACAAATATGAATAAATCTTTTCGTTCTAATAGAGAAGTAAGGGCTATGGTCATTGGGGTTCCAAATGTAGGAAAATCAATGTTTATTAACTCTATTACAAAAAAAAGTAACGCAAAAACTGGAAATAGGCCAGGGGTTACTTTGGGGAAACAGTGGGTTAAGGTTAGTGGGGAGTTTTTCCTCTTAGATACTCCAGGGGTGCTTCCACCTAAGTTTGAAAGTGAAAAAGACGGAGTTGTGGTAGCTAGCATAGGAAGTGTAAAAGATAGCATTTTAGATAGAGAAAATCTAGCCCTTAATTTAATTGATTTTTTAAAAGACAATTATCCAAATATGTTAATGGACAGGTATAAGCTTGAAGAGTTAGATGAAAATCCTTTAGTAGTATACGAAGAGATTGCTATGAAAAGAGGGTTTTTAATCAAAGGGGGAGAAGTAGATTACACTAGAACAGCTACCACTATTTTAGATGAATTTAAGAATGGGAAAATAGGTAAAATTTCCTTTGATAAAGTAACAGTAAGCCAAATTAAAGAAATCGTAAAAAGCACAGATATAAAAGAATATAAAAGCCTTATTTCTCATTTAATGGAAGATAGTAGAAGTAGTGTTAGGAATATAATAGCCTCTTTAAATAAAGCTTATCATAATTTTTTAAAAGAAGTAGAGCGTATTGAAAATATGAAGGCTTATGAACTATCTTTATATAATAAGGGTTTTTCTTATATTGGTGGAGTTGATGAGGTAGGTAGAGGCCCTTTGTGTGGTCCGGTTGTAAGCGCTTGTGTTATCCTTAAAAAAGATAGCGAATTATTATATATAAACGACTCAAAAAAAATAAGAGAAAGTCTTAGAATGGAGTTATATGAAAAAATAAAAAAAGAGGCTGTTAGTATAGGGATAGGGGTTGTTGATAATAAGGAGATTGATGAGAGTAATATTTTAATAGCCACCAAAAAATCTATGAAAATGGCTGTTGAAAATTTAGATATAAAACCAGAAATTCTACTTATTGACGCTCTTAAAATTGATACAGATATTCCTCAAGAAGCTTTTATTAAAGGGGATGAGAGGATTTATTCCATTGGAGCAAGTAGTATTGTTGCGAAGTGTTATAGAGACGCTTTAATGGGGAAATATCACGAAAAATATCCTTATTATAATCTTGCTTCTAACAAAGGGTATGGAACAAAGGAGCATATTGAGGCTATTAAAAAATATGGACCTTGTGATATACATAGAAATACTTTTATAAAAGATATAGTAAAAGAAACTCTTTCTTCTAAGGAAAAAGGAAATAAATATGAGGGTATAGCCTGTAATTATTTAAAGGGAAAAGGATTTGAGATTTTAAGTAAAAATTATCATTGTGCTTTTGGGGAAATTGATATTATTGTAAAAAAAGATAATAAAATAAGATTTATAGAGGTAAAAGGGGGAAGTTCCCTTTCAGTTCCTAGAGAAAAAGTAGACTATAAAAAGATGAAAAAAATTATAGATACTGCAAAGGTATATATTGAGAAGAACAATATTGATTTGATATGTAGTTTTGATGTTATGGAAATAAAAGATAATAATGATGGATTTTTTAAGGTAAATTATTTAAAAGATGCTTTTAGGGAAGATAGTATAATAAGTTTATAGGGTCGCCCTACACTTTATAGTAATCTAGCTAGATTGGCGACACTCATAAGAGCTACTATTTCTTAGTACATTTTCCTAGAAATTGACAAAGGCTGGGAAATAGTGTATACTTGGTGAAAAATGTGAAATAAATAACAAATCATTTAATGGAGGAATATTATGAAAAAAATAATAACTTTCATTACTATTTTAATGTTAGTAGTAATGATGATACCAACTTCTGCTTTTGCAACGACTAGTGTGGTTGACACTTGGGACGGAAGTATAGATACCGCTTGGTACGACGCTAATCCGACATCTACAAGTTTTCAAATTAACACAGCTGAGGAACTTGCTGGCCTTGCTAAAATCGTAAATGAAGGAACAGATGATTTTGAGGTTAATGTAATTGTCTTAATGAATCATTTAGATTTAAAAGGAAAGGCATGGACAGCGATTGGTAATAGCCCTAATGCTTTTAAAGGAATATTTGATGGAAATCATTACACTATATCAAACCTTACTGCTAGTGGGGTGAGCTATATGGGGTTGTTTGGTAGAGTTAGTGGTAACGGGATTATAGGAAATTTAGGGCTAAAAAATGTAAATATTACATCAACTGGTGCACATGACGCAGTTGGGGCGTTAGTGGGAAGTGCAACACAGGACGCTATCATAGAAAGGTGTTATGTAATTGGGGGGAAAATAACTTCTACTGCACAAAATACAGGGGGATTAGTTGGGTCTGCAACTAATCTTATATCAGATTGTTATGCAGATATAGATGTTAGTGGAGGAAGCCGAACAGGAGGGCTTGTAGGGGGATGTCAATTACTTACTGTATCAAAATCTTTTGCTACAGGAAATGTTTCTGGGACTGATTATGTGGGAGGTTTAGTAGGGGGTGCTTATCATGGGATAACTATAGAATATTCTTACGCAACAGGAACTGTTACTACTTCTGGAGCTAATGCTGGGTCTTTATTTGCTGGTAGGGATCCTCTTTATACTACAGGATCTATTAGAATTACAAAATCTTACGGAAATAATGCAAATACAATAAAGGGAGAGGGCGTGAACGGTAGTTCATACATTCTAGGAACATATGGAGCTTCATTACAACAAATGAAAACACCAGCTTTTCAAGAAGCTTTAAATTTAGGGGATTCAAAATTCCCATTTGGAACAGACGCTAGTTTTAATGGAGGGTATCCATATTTAACAACTATCCCTCAAATAATGACAGGGGATAAACAAGTTCTTAAAAAAGGTGAAAATACAGATTTAGTGATTAAAATTACACCTGCATTTATGGATGCTAGTATGTCTTTCGCAATGGTTACAGAAGTAAATGGAGTAGCTGTACCAAGTGAAATGGTGTCTTACAAAGAAGGAAGTATCATTATGACTTTATCAGGGGACTATACAAGTACTCTTCCTGCCGGGACTTACTCTATTGCTATTGGAAGTGGCGATATTGGTATGGCAAGAGGGACATTTAGCGTAGTAGATGATAGTGTTATCACTGATACAGAAGATGAAGAAACTTCACCAAAAACAGGAGATAGTTCTTCTGCTTTAGGAATGCTTCTAGTAATGGGAGTTTCGGCTTTAGGACTTGTTAGTCTTAAAAAAAGAAGTAGAGCTTAAAGTTAAAACATATAAATAATAAAATAAAAGCTAGCCTAAAGGGCTAGCTTTTTTTATATTTTGATAAATATTGACTCCTAAAAAAAAGGAATAGCAAGAGCCATTCCTTTTATTTATATATTTTATCCTTTTATAAAGTAATCTTCGTTCTTTTGCTATCAAAAGAACCAAAAATACCCCTTTTTTGGCAAAACGGGGGGTAAAAGCCTATTATATTTTCCGTAAATATTAAGCCACCCAATAGTTCCCTAAGGGGAATGGGTGGCTTTGCTTTTTATAAAATAAAAAGCACCATATTTACTACTTATATGCTATTCGTTAATTATTATGTAATATAATGGAATTATTGTAGGCACTTTATTATAATGTGTGCCTATAACCTAGGATATTTATTTGGTGATATTGAAAGGAAGGGTCTTGACCCTTGCGAACTATTATACAAAAAAATTGCCACTGTCAATTTTGGTAGTAGCAGCTTGTTTCTTTACTAGTAGCCGTATATTTTACAAGTGTTTTTCCGTATTTTTATTATGGAAAGAAAATAGGCTAGACTGCCTAAATTTTCTTTTAATATATTAGGTTATTTTATTAGTTTTTCCTTGTTAGTATTGAAAATTTTATGAAAAAGTAGTATCATATATTAAGTATAAAATAAATAGGGAGAAATGTATGAAAGCGCAATATAAAAGAATTATTTTAAAAGTAAGTGGCGAGGCGATGGCAGGGGAAAATAAATTTGGGCTGAATAATCCAGTTATAAATAATATTTGTGAGAATATAAAAAAGTGTTATGATTTAGGGGTGGAAATTGCTATTGTTGTTGGGGGAGGAAATTTCTGGAGAGGTAGAAGTGGAGAGGGTATGGACAGAGCAACGGCGGACTATATGGGGATGTTAGCTACGGTTATGAATGCTATGGCACTGCAAGACTCCCTTGAAAATTTAGGTTGTGATGTAAGAGTGCAATCAGCTATTGAAATGAAAGAAATGTGTGAGTCATATATAAGAAGAAGAGCAATTAGTCATTTAGAAAAAGGGAAAATTGTTATCTTTGCAGCAGGAACAGGAAATCCATTTTTCTCAACAGATACTGCCGCAGCTCTTAGAGCAGCTGAAATAGATGCAGAGATTATCATTTCTGCAAAAAGTATTGATGGAGTATATGACAAAGATCCAAAAGAACACAAAGATGCGAAGAAATTCACTAGCTTAAAATTTATTGATATTATAGATAAAGAATTAAAAGTAATTGATTCTACAGCGGCATCACTATGTATGGACAATCAAATTCCTATTTTATTATTTTCTATAGACCCACCTGAAAATATTATTAGCGCAGTTTGTGGAGAAGAAATAGGAACGATTATTAACTAGTTAAAATAAACTTTTAAATTAAAAATATAAAAAATAAAAATAAGAAAATCTTTTAATAAGGAGATGATGAAAATGATAAATGAAATTACAAAAGAATCGAAAGAAAAAATGAATAAAGCTATTGAAAGCTTAAAAAGAGAGTTATCTACCCTAAGAGCAGGCAGAGCAAACCCTAGCATGTTAGACAAAATTGTTATTGATTATTATGGTAGCCCAACTCCTTTATCACAAATGGCTACAATTTCTGTTCCAGAGGCGAGAATGCTTACCGTTCAACCTTGGGACGCAAGCATAATTCCTTTAATTGAAAAAGGAATCATGGCCTCAGATATTGGGATAAATCCTTCTAATGATGGGAAAATAATAAGACTTGCCATTCCACAACTAACTGAAGAAAGAAGAAAAGAGCTTTCTAAACAAGTTAGTAAAGAAGGGGAAAATGCAAAAGTTTCTATTCGTAATATTAGAAGAAATGCAATTCAGCATATGAAAGATGAAGAAAAAAATAAACTTATTACAGAAGATGATGTAAAAGATGGGGAAAAAATAATCCAAAAAGATACAGATTCTTTTATTAAAAATATTGATGAAATAGTAAAAGCTAAAGAAAAAGAGATTATGACAGTATAATTTTTATGAAGTTGTCATAATGATTATAAAAGCTTTTGGAGGATTAAATTGTGGAAGTAACAATTGATGAAAATAATATCCCAAGACACGTTGCAATCATAATGGATGGTAATGGTAGGTGGGCTAAAAAGCAAGGGAAAATTAGAACTTTTGGACATAGATTTGGAGTGGATACAGTTAAAGAAATCATTAAAAATGCCAAAGATTTAGGTATTGAATATTTAACTTTATACGCTTTTTCAACAGAAAATTGGAAAAGACCTAAGTTAGAGGTTGATACACTTATGTCTTTAGTTATAGATTATCTATCTAAGGAAAATGACTATTTAATGAATGAAAATGTTAGGATGGATTTTATAGGAGATATAGAAAAACTTCCAAGAAGCACTTATGAGAGTGTTTGTTACACAAAAAATCTAACTAAAGACAATACTTCCCTAAAGGTAAATATTGCTCTTAATTATGGTGGAAAAGCTGAAATAATAAGAGCGACACAGCTACTTTGTGAAAAAGTTTTAAAAGAAGATTTAGATATTGGTAGTATTGATGAAGATATGTTTGAAAAGTGTTTATATACTAAAGATGCTCCAGGAGTAGATCTGCTTATAAGAACTGGAGGAGATATTAGAATTAGTAATTTCCTACTTTGGCAAATTGCATATAGTGAAATGTATTTTACAGATATATTATGGCCAGACTTTAAAAAAGAGGACTTAATAGATGGAATATATTACTATCAAAATAAAGAAAGACGCTTTGGCGGATTGGTAAAGTAAGTTGACAAAAAGGATTATTAGCTCAGTTGCTTTAATAATATTATTAGCCCTTACTATCCTTTTAGGAAAAATTGCTATTTTTGCTTTAAGTTTTATTGTAGGAGCCAGCGCATTAGCAGAATATCAGTATGTAACAAATAAAAACTCATCCCTTTTACACAAGTTTATTATTTTAGGATTTGGTTTTATTATTATGGTTACTGCTACTTTAGATAACACTAAAATTTTAGCGGTTATCCCTATGGTAATCATAGGGGTGTTTATTATAAATATTATTAGCAAAAACTATGAAGTTGAAAAGTCTTTATATGAAATATTTGGTTTAATATATATTCCGTTTTTTATATCTTTAGGCCTTAGCTTTTTAAATATAGACAAAGGTATTTATATTATATATTTAATATTTATTATATGTTTTTCTACAGATACATTTGCTTATCTTATTGGAATTACATTTGGAAAACGCAAATTATGCCCAGAGATTAGCCCTAAAAAAAGCGTCGAAGGAAGCCTTGGGGGGCTAGCTTTTAGTGTTATTGTTACTATGCTAGTGGGACTTTCTTATAGTACAATTTTCAATTTTCCATTTTATCATTATATATTTATGGCAATAATAGTTAGTATCATTAGTCAATTTGGTGATTTAACTGCCTCTATGATAAAAAGAACATTTAAAGTTAAAGATTATGGAAAATCTATTCCTGGACATGGTGGATTACTGGACCGGATTGACAGTTTACTTTTTGCAATGTGTGGTATGTATTTTTACATGTCAGTTATATTGCAAATGATATAGGAGTGTGAAGTTTTGAATATATGGACTATAGTTGCAACATTAATTATATTTGGAGTATTAATAACAACCCATGAGCTTGGGCATTTTATAGCAGCAAAGAAGTGTGGAGTTATTGTAGAAGAGTTTGCCATTGGAATGGGCCCTCTTATTTTTTCTTATCAAGATGAAGAGAAGCGTTCTACAAAATATTCCCTAAGGTTACTTCCTATTGGGGGGTATTGTAAGATGTATGGGGAAGATGCAAGTGAGATGGGGGATGGAAGCTTAAATAGTATTTCTCCACTGAAAAAAATCATCATTCTTGCAGCAGGCTCTGTTATGAACCTGCTTACAGCTATTCTTACATTTATAATTCTTTTTTCTATTATGGGAACACATCCTTCTAACACTATTAGTAGTGTAGTAGAAAATTCCCCTGCGGCTATAGCAGGGATTGAGAGTGGAGATACTATCTATAATATAGAGGGCAGTGAAATTGATTCTTGGGAAGGTATTAGTGAAAATATTGCTGTTAGTGATGGTAGTAGCCTTATGGTTGGGGTTATAAAAGAAGACGGCTCAAAAGTTACTTATAAAATAACACCAGAGTTTTCAGACGAGAACAATTCTTATATGATTGGGATATCTCCTGAGTATACAGGAAGTATTTTTAGTGTTATTACAAAAAGCTTTGAAAGCTTCTTTATGTTTATAGGTCTTACATTTACGACTGTAATAGATTTATTTACTGGAGGGGTTGGAATAGATGAGCTTTCTGGGCCAATAGGGGTTGCAACGGTGATTAATGACTTTATAAGTGGTGGAATATTAGTACTGTTTAATATTACAGCTATGTTATCTATTAGTATTGGGATATTTAATTTACTGCCAATTCCAGCCCTAGATGGTAGTAGAATTTTATTTGCAATTGTTGAAATTATAAAGGGAAGTCCAATAGATCCAGAAAAAGAAGGAAAAATTCACTTTATTGGATTTGTGTTTTTAATGGGGTTAGCCCTTTTAGTTGCTTATAATGATGTTTTACGAATATTTTAAATAGAGGATTTACATGAATAAAACAAAAAAAGTAAAAATTAAAGATAGAGAAATAGGGGGAGGAAACCCTATATTAATTCAGTCTATGTTGAAAATGCCTACAGAAGATTATGATAGTGTAATAAAGGAAATTAACGAACTTGAGTTACTGGGCCTTGATATTATAAGAGGGGCAATACCAAACATGGAAAGTGCAAAGGCTATTGGTAAAATTGTAAAAAACACCAATATTCCTTTTGTTGCAGACATTCACTTTGATTATAAGCTAGCTATTGAATCTGTGAAAAATGGAGTTCATAAGCTAAGAATTAACCCTGGAAATATTGGGGGAAAAGAAAAAGTTAGAGAAGTTGTAAAAGTTTTAAAAGACTATGATATTCCTGTTAGGATAGGGGTAAACGCAGGCTCACTAGAAAAAGATTTACTTGAAAAGTATCACTCCCCTACAAAAGAGGCTTTAGTGGAAAGTGCTTATAGAAGCATATCTTATTTTAATGAATTTGGTTATGATAATATTGTAATGTCTATAAAATCCAGTGATGTAATTAGCACCATTGAAGCAAATAGGCTATTTAGCGAAAAATACAACTATCCTTTGCATCTTGGAGTAACAGAAGCAGGGGCAGACCTTAGCGGAATCGTTCGTTCTAGTGTAGGAATAGGGTATTTACTTAAAGAGGGTATAGGGGATACTATTCGTGTTTCTCTAACAGGGAAAAGTAGGGATGAAGTTATTGTTGCTAAAGAAATTCTAACAAGTTTAAACCTTAGAAAAGAAGGGGTTAGGATAGTTTCTTGCCCAACTTGTGGTAGATGTAAAACAGACATTTTATCTATTGTAAAGTCTATTAAAGAAAAAACTTCTCATATAAAAACCCCTTTAGTTATTGCAGTTATGGGGTGTAGTGTAAATGGGCCAGGGGAAGCAAAAGAGGCGGATATGGGAGTGGCTTGTGGGGATGGAAAAGCTGTCTTTTTTAAAGAAGGTAAAACTATTAAAACCGTTAAAATAGAAGAAGTAGAAGAGTTGATTTTAAAGGAAATAGGGTAGGAAATATGAGATTAACCCAGGAGCTACACTGTCACACATTATATTCTCATGGAAAGAATACAATTGAAGAAAATGTAGTGGCAGCAAGGGAGAAAAATTTAAAAAAAATTGTAATAAGTGAGCATGGGAGTGGTCACTTTTTTGCAAGGCATCTTACAAATAAAGATTTTATAAAGATGAAAGAAGAAATCATCTCTTTAAGAGAAAAGTATAAAGATATTGAAATTTATCTTGGGATAGAAGGGAATATAATGGACACAAAAGGGAATATAGATGTTGATGACGAGCTTTTAGAAATTGTTGATGTTTTGTATATAGGAGGGCATTTACTTCTTAGTACATTTAATATAAACACTATATTTAAACTTCAGTTACTTAACAAAATAAACTCTAAAATAAAATTTAATGCTTTAAATAATTTATGTAAAAAAATTAATACAAAAGCTTATTTAAGTGCGGCAGAAAAATATCCTATAACTATGATAACCCACCCTGATTCAAGGTATTCTATTGACCTTTTACAAGTTGCCAAAGCCTGCATGGAAAAAAACATTATTTTAGAAATCAATAATGCAAGGGGTAAGCTTAGTAGTGAGGATATTTCTTCTATAAAAGACACAAATGTTATGTTTGGGGTAGGAAGCGATGCTCATTCCTCTAAGGATATTGGCTCTTTTGAGGTTGCAAAAAAAATTATTATGGATAGTGGGATAAGCCTTGATAGGATTGTAAATGTTGAAAAGTAAAAGTAGGGAAAATCAATTTATATAAAAATGTATGCTCTTATTAAAGAGTAGATAATAAAAAACAAAGGATACTTATAATAAGTATCCTTTCTACATTTATATTTAAAGTTATTGTAGCGTTAAAATGTTTAATGCCTTTTTATATTTTTCTATTCTTTCAATGTCTTTTTTGGTTGGGTTGTTAATTCGAGATATATCTAAATTATGTTTTAAGTCTTCAATTTTAACTTTTCTTGCTAATTCATTTTTTTTAATATGGTTAATATATTCAAAATATAAAACTTCTTTTTGATGTGTGAGTAATGTTAATGCTTCTATAATTAACTCATCAAATCCTTCACTAGAAAGGTCTTTGAGGGTTACATTTGTGTCTTCAACCACATCATGTAAGAATGCGACTATTTTTTCTTCATCCAAAACCATTTTGCTGGCTATGTATTTTGGGTGTTCTATATATGGCTTGTTTCCTTTATCTAATTGCCCTTTATGTGCTAGCTTTGCTATTGAAATAGCTTTGTTTAATAATTCACTATAATTGGTACTCATTTTTCACCTGACCTTAATTAATTTATACTTAAATTATAATATATAAAAGATAAAAAACGAAGAAGTTTATAAAATGTTTGATTTTTAATATTTGTTAAAGCTTTCTTTTTTTTAAATAGTAGTGAAATAGGTTAATAAATTGACAATTTTGAGTAAAAAGTATAAAATAAAAGATATAACATTATCCCTCTTTTTAGTAAAATATATATAAGGGAAGATTTTTTATGAAAGATGTTGTAGCCTTAAAAAATTGTATGCTTCACTTGAGGGGCTTTATGCAGTGGGTGACTTAAATACAAAACCATTAAGGCAAGTTATTACAGTAGTTTCAGGTGGTGCAAATCCTGTATCAATATGAAATTATATTCAAACAAAGAAATAATAAGACAGAGGTGAAAAATATGAGGACAAAAAAAATAATTGCGACAATGCTTGCTTTTATAATAGCTTTTAGCATAGTTAATTCAGGGATTATTGTGCCTAGCTTTTTTACGAAGGCATATGCAAATGTACTACCCACTAATCCATTTGATAGTAGTATGCCAAGTGTTAGTATTTCACATATTGGAGATGTGTTAATAGCTGATGTTATACCTGGAGTAAAAAATCCAATTATTGAATATAACTGGTCAACAGGTAGCACAGGTAGGAGCTATGCTATAAAAGAACATGACTTTGGTACGACAATTTCTGTTTCAGTAAAAATAACAACAACAGTTGAAGGTTACGAGTTTTCAAAAACAATAAGTGATAGTATAGATATTCCAATACCACCTAACCCATTTGAAGGTGATAGCACTACTAGCGTAAAAATTACAGGTGGACAGAACGTAGGGGAAACACTTACAGCAACTCCAACAACTGGTATTGAAGGGGCAACAGTTGAAAGTTACAGCTGGTCAACAGGTGGAACAGATAGCACTTATAAATTAACAGCAAATGACCTTGGCAAGACAATTTCTGTTGATGTAGTGTATAGCGTAACTTCTCAAGGTAAAAAATTTACAAAAACAGTTAAAGATACAATTGTGATTAATGCTCCCTTAGAAAATCCACTTAAGGATGTTTCAATAAGTATTTCAGGTGATAAAACAGAAAATACTGCCCTTTCAGTTTTGGTTTCAAATGGTCATAAAGACGCAGTACTTAGTTATAAATGGAAACGAAATGAAGTAGTAGTTAGCACAAATCCTACTTATACTATAACAAAGGCAGATTTTGGAGCAACAATTTCAGTTGAAGTGGATTTTAAATTAAATCTTGAGGGAGAAAATTTTACAGCTAGTGCAAATAGTAGTGTTTTTATTCCAGACCCTACATACATAAAAACACCCTCAGCTCCACAAAATGTAACGTCGACACCTGGGGATAAAAAACTTACAATTACATGGACAGAGCCTAAGGATAATGGTGGAGATGAAATAACCTCATATAGGATTAAAATTACAAATCAAGGAGAAGTTATATTATCAAAAGATAAGAGAACACATACTTTTTTAGGGCTTGAAAATGACAAAATTTATACAATAACTTTAAAAGCTGTAAATGGTGCTGGCAGTGGTGAAGAAGTAAGTATTAACGCTACACCAAAAGAGCTAGCTTTAAATAAACAATATATAGTAACTTTTAAATATGAAGATGGTAAAACAAAGTATACTACTCAAAAAACGAATACGAATGGCAAGCTTACAAGCCTACCTAAACCAACACGTTTAGGGTATACCTTTAAGGGTTGGTATGATAAAGATTTAGGTGGAACACAGATAACTACATCAACAGTATTTAAACAAAACTCGACTATTTATGCACAATGGCAAGCTTGTGATGAAACACTAATAAAAGATATAACAAGGGTTGAATATGATGACTTTGGTATTACACTAAGGGGTGATGATGCAAATTCACAACTTGAAACGATGAATTTTAATATATTACCGGCATTTCTAAGAGCGAAATTTCTAACGGTGTTGACATTAGAATTGAAATTTCAAATGGCAAAGCTATTAATATAAAAGCAAATAAGATTAGATTTAAAAGAGATGATGATGAAGTTCCAGCTATATATATTGCATCAAGAAGAATTTTATAAAATGTTTGATTTTTAATACAATAAAAAAAGCAAATAGAAAATTTCTATTTGCTTTTATTTTTTTTATTTTATAACATTTTAAAATAAGAATGTATTAATAATTAGTAAGATACTAAGGGTCCAGCAGTATGTAGAAAAGTAGATTAAATCTCCTTTTTTAACAATCGCTACTAAAAGTTTAATTGAGAAATACCCAATGATAACTGCTGTAAAAAATCCAGCAAGGATAGCAAACAAGTCATTCATTGCTGCCATAGCACTGATGTCTCCAAGTTTAAGTATGGAAGAGCCAAGAACAGCAGGTAGAGACATTAAAAAGGAAAATTCTACAGCTTCTTCTCTATCAAGACCACTTAATAACCCTCCAACAATAGTAGAACCAGATCTTGAAATCCCAGGCATAATAGCAAACATTTGGAAAATACCTGTCATAAAAGACTGAAGAGGTGACATCTGTTCAATTTTCTTTTGATTTCCTTTTCCTATACTATCTCCAATAAGTAGTAAAAATCCTGTTATTATTAAAGTAATTGACACTACTATAACAGAGGAAAAAAGGTCACTGATAAAGTCATCAAAAAGTACCCCTACAATTCCTGCTGGAACAGAGGCAATAATAATTAAGATAATATATCTACGATATTTACTCTTATTAAGGCGTAGTCCTTTAAATGTAATTAAGTCTGCCAGCATAAGAAAAAATTCTTTAATCATATTAAATATAGATTTATGATATGCAATGGTAACAGCAACGATAGTTCCAAGATGTAATATTATAGCAAATTCTAAACTTCCTTCTGTTAATCCCATAAAATTTTGAAATAAAACTAAGTG
>CAYJAA010000022.1:15651-17131 GCA_964368185.1 uncultured Lachnospiraceae bacterium
GTAAAAATTCAGTCGCACCTTGAATAAATCCTAAAATGATCGCTTCAAAAATATTCATTTTTTTCTCCTTGATATTTATATAAATGAAATTATATCATATAAATATAATTATATTCAAGGAAATAATTTTGATATTTATCTTTTTTTGTGGGATTTTTTTTAAGGGATAAATTATATAAGGATTAAAAAATGGAAAATTATGTAAGAATATGGTAAAATAAGTAACAATTATATACTTAAAATAGGAGAAATATATGTATAGTGTTATAGTATTTGATCTTGATGGAACTTTAGCTGATACAAAGTATGGAATAATGTCCAGCGCAAAGTATGCTCTTTTAAAAATGAATGTAGAAATAAAAAACGAGGACGAATTAAAAGTTTTTGTAGGACCGACTTTATGGCATAGTTTTGGGACACATTATAATATGAATGAAGAAGAACAGCAAAGGGCAGTGGATTATTATAGAGAAGACTATATGGTAAGGGGTATTTATGAATGTAAATTATTTGATGGGGTTAAAAGTCTTTTAAAAGGCTTAAAGGAAAAAAATATTAAAATTGCTATAGCTACAGCAAAACCACAAAAAAGTGCGGAAATTGTTTTAGAGCATTTAGGAATTGATAAATATATAGACTATGTAGCAGGGAGTATGTTAGACGGTTCAAGGTCGGATAAAAAAGAATTAATATCTTTATGTTTAGACAAGCTAAAAGAAGAAGAAAGAAATGCTTGTATGGTAGGGGATAGTAAGAGTGATGGAGTTGGGGCAAATGAAGTTGGGGTAGATTTTATAGGGATATTAAATGATAGGGTAAAAGAAGACTTTGAAGGATGTAGGGTAGATTTTTTTGTAGATAATATATACGAACTGGAAGAAAAATTATTAAAGGATAAATAATATGAAGCTAGATAGAAATAAATCATACGCTCTTTCTTTAAGTGGAGGAGGAGCTAGGGGTGCTTACCAAATTGGTGTGTATCAAGCCCTCCTTGAAAAAGATATTAAAATATCTGCTATTTGTGGCACAAGTATAGGGGCTATTAATGGAGCTTTATTTGCTCAAGAAGATTTTGAAAAAGCCTTAAGTTTGTGGGAGAGTATTACTCCAGAAATGGTTTTTAATACGCAAGAAGAGGCTTCTTTGATAGATAAAGTAAGAGATGTTTCAAAGTTAAAAGAACTTTTGCAAAGCCTTGTTGATGAAGATAAGCTAAGAAATAGCGAAATAGATTATGGGCTAGTTACTATGAATTTAAGCAAAGGGATTAAAGTTGTTAAATTTAAAGAGGATATTGAGGAAAGGGGTGGGATTATAGAATATATTTTAGCTAGCGCAAACTTTCCTACTTTTTATAGGCATGAAATTAATGGGGAAGTATATATTGATGGGGGAGTTTTAGACAACTTGCCAAGTCAAATACTGGCAAGTAAGGGTTATAGGGATATAATCGAGGTGGATGTATTTAAATTCCTTA
>CAYJAA010000023.1:0-15569 GCA_964368185.1 uncultured Lachnospiraceae bacterium
ATTTAGAAGCTCAGGTAAAAGAAGTAACTATGTTAAATGATAGTTTATATGGTGAAGTTTTAAAAAATAGAGATTTGAATTACATTGAAGATATTGCAATTAATCAGTATGGTATGATAAAACCAGACTCTGATAATTTTACATATGTTTCTTATGAAAAAGATAGTAGTAATACTCTAAAAAAAGCACAAGAAGAAATTAGTAGCGAAGAAGAAAGTAGTGGGTTTTTAAATTTTTTAAATATATTTCGCTAACTTTGAGCTACTAAGGAGGTAAATAGTGAAGCTGTTAGACACTAGAAGGAAAAAAAGAATAGTTTTTATGTTTGGATTTATTTGTGTGCTTCTTACAGCTTTGTGTGGGAAACTTGTTTGGATACAAGGAGTTAAGGCGATTGAATATTCGGATTTACAAGCTAAAATGTTAATGCAAAGACTTCCTATTACAGCGAGTAGGGGAGATATATACGATAGAAATATGAACTTACTTGCAAAGGATGCAACAAGTTCTAGTATTTATGTTCGTCCAGTAGATATTGATGAGAGTATGTATAAAGAGATTAGTACATTTTTAAGTGATCAGTTAGATTTAAAATATGATTATGTTTATGAAAAAGTTTCAAATGTAGATTCTTCTTCTGAGCTTATTCAAAGAAAAGTTGATAATAGTATAGCTATGGAAATACAAAATCAAGAGTATTTTGGTGTAGAAATTGCTGAGGATAAAAAAAGATATTATACTAATGGAAGTTTTGCTTCTCATATATTAGGTTTTACAGGTTCTGATCATCAAGGGCTATATGGAATAGAGGCAGTGTATGATGATATATTAAAAGGCACAGATGGGGTTACTATTTTTGAAACAGACGGTAGAGGGAGTAAAATTCCTTCTGGTACTGAGATTAGACAAGAGCCAGTTGATGGTAATAATTTAGTTTTAACAATAGACAATGTAATCCAAATGTATACTGAAAATGCTATTGAAAAAGGCTTAGAAGTAAATGATGCGAAAAGTGTTATGGCTGTGGTTTTAGATCCAAACACAGGGGAGATATTATCAATGGCAACAACTCCAGGATATAATTTAGATGATCCATGGGAGTTAAGTGATGAGTTTATTGAAAGTTACAAAAGTGATTTTACATATGAAGATGAAAATGGAAACACTCAAAATCTAACGGAAAGCGAAAAACAATTTATGATGTGGGAAAACCCTATTGTAAATTACAACTATGAGCCTGGGTCTACATTTAAGATGATAACTGTTTCTGCAGCCTTAGAAGAGGGAACTGTTACAGAAGATACGCAGTTTTATTGTGGAGGTTCTAAACAAGTAGCAGATAGAAATATAGAATGTTGGATTCATCCAAGAAGTCATGGGTCTCAAAGTCTTTCAGAAACTGTTGCTAATTCTTGTAATCCTGCTATGATGGAAATTACTATGAGAATGGGGCCAGACACTTTTTATAAATACATATATAATTATGGTTTTGGTTCTAAAACTGGAATTGCCCTTAGTGGGGAAGAAAGTGGGATTGTTCCTCCTAATGAAAATGTAAAAATGGTAGACTTTGTTACTAGAGGATTTGGGCAAGGAATTGCTGTAACTCCAATACAAATGGCAATGGCAGGTTCGGCTGTTATTAATGGAGGGTATTTATTAGAGCCCCAAATTGTTAAATATGTTACTCAAGGGGAAGATAACGAAATTGTTAATGAAAATGGCAAAGAGGTTGTAAGGCAGGTTATTTCTGAAGAAACTAGTGACACTATGAAAGATTTTTTAAGGGAAGTTGTTACTAGCTCTAGTCTTATTAGTGGGTATGATTCGGAACAGATACAAATGGGTGGTAAAACTGGAACAGCTCAAAAAATAATTGATGGACAGTATTCTGATAGTAAATATGTGTGTAGCTTTTTTGGGTTTGCTCCTTATGACAATCCTGAAATTGCTGTTCTTGTTTTAGTAGATGAACCTATAAATGCTAGCACGGGAAGTGCAGCAGCAGCTCCTATAGCCGCAGAGATTTTAGAAAACTCTATGAATTATATAAAAACGAAAAACACTTCAGATTCTACAGCTCCAACAATAACTTCAAAAGTTATCGTTCCTGATCTTAGAGGATATACATTAAAAGAAGCTGAGGACATTTTAGATTCTCTTAATATAAAATATTCCCTTGACTCAAAGGGTAGTGATAATGATATAGTAATATCTCAAAACTATTCTCAAAAAGAGTATAGTGAAGAAGTAGTTTTAGAAATTGGGCAGTTGACAAATGAGGATAAAGTAGTTGTTCCTGATGTTACGGGGATGAGTATTCAAGGAGCTAGCGAAGCCTTTGAGAATATAGGGCTTAAAATTGAAGTTAATGGGGGTGGGATTGCTTATAGTCAAAGTGTGAAGGCTGGGACTTATGTAGAAAAAGGTAGTGTTATAGAGGTAGAATTTAGATATATAGAGTAGGAAGATGATATATTTTATGATATAATATAGCTTTGAGTATTAAATAAAATATTTATAGTTGTATTGGGGATATTTATGGAAAGACTTAGTGTTGATGATATTGTAAAAATGGTAGGGGGAGAGGTTGTTTGCAAAGGGAGTATTAACTTTGGAGAGGATGTTACCTTAGACAGTAGAAAAGTAAAAAACAACGATGTGTTTTTTGCTATGAGTGGTACTAGTTTTGATGGTCATGATTTTGTAGGGGCTGCTGTAGAAAATGGTGCTGGGATAGTAATTGTAGAAAAATTTCTTCCAGATGTAAAGGCTTATCAAATTAAGGTAGCAGATACTCTTAAGGCTTTATATGATATGGCTATCTCTTATAAAAGTAGGTTTGATATTCCTTTTATTGCTCTAACAGGGAGTAGTGGAAAAACCACCACAAAAGATATTATAGCTAGTGTTTTATCGAAGAAGTATAATACTTTTAAGACAAAGGAAAATTTTAATAGTATAACAGGGGTACCCCTTACGATTTTTAATTTAAGGAAAGAAAATGAAATAGCTGTTATTGAAATGGGAATGGACAATTTAGGTCAAATAGATCTTATGAGTAGTCTTGTAAAACCAGATATTGCAATTATTACTAATGTTGGGGTAGCTCATATGGAAAAGCTTAAAAGTAGGGAGAATATATTAAAGGCGAAGTGTGAAATTTTTAAGCATTTAAAAGAAGATGGACTTAAGCTTATTAATGGAGATGATGAACTTTTAAGTAATGTTAAAATAGGTAAGAGTATAAAAATTGGGATAAATAGTGATGCTTTAGATATAAAGGCAGAAAACATTTATATTAAAGACACTAAAATTTATTTTAGTATTATATATGATAATAACACTTATGAATTTTCTTTTAAAATACCAGTAGAGCATAATATTTATAATTCTCTTTTTGCTATTTATTTAGGTTTTAAGTATGGGATGAAAAAAGAAGAAATTCAAGAAGGTTTAGATGATTTTATGCCTAGTAAAAATAGGATGGAAATTATAAAGCTTAATAAGAAAGTTCTTATTAATGACACTTATAATTCAAACCCTATAGCTTTAAAATCCACACTTGATTTACTTTGTAATATGGCAGGAGATAGTAGGAAGATTGCTATTATAGGGGATATGAATGAGCTTGGAGAAAAAAGCAAAGAGCTTCACTATGAATGTGGAAAATATGCAAGTAGCAAAAATATAGATATTATATTAACATATGGTGATTTATCAAAATATATAGGTATTGGAGCTATGGAAAATGGATATAATAAGGAAATGCTTAAGCATTTTACTGATAAAGAGGAGTTAGCCTCATATATAGAGAAAATTAGACAAGATAAAGATTATTATTTATTTAAGTCTTCAAGGGGAGTAAAGCTTGAAGAGGTAGTAGAAAAAATAAAACAAGGGGGTAATTTTTAATTGATATATCCAATATTAGCTACACTAATTTCATTTACAGTCGTTTTAGTAATTTGTCCTAAGTTTATCCCATTTTTAAGAAGGTTGAATATGGGGCAGGCGATTAGGGAACTTGGCCCAAAAAGCCACTATACAAAAGCAGGAACTCCAACTATGGGAGGTCTTGTGATGATGCTTGCAATTTTAATTACTTCTTTAATATTTGCAAAAAGTTTAGATGGGGATTTAATTTTTGCTCTTTTTGTGACTCTTATTTTTGGACTTATTGGATTTTTAGATGATTATATTAAAATGGTACAAAAGCAAAAGTTAAATTCTGAAAAAGGGGTTTTAGTTCCATATCTTGGTATGCTTCCTTTTCAAAAGTTAATTTTACAATTTTCAATTGCAGGAGCAGTAGCTGTATATGCAGCTTATCATCCAAATATTGGCACAGATGTTATTATTCCTTTTACAAATATGACTTTTGATTTTGGGATACTTTTTATTCCTTTTATTGTAATTGCAATTGTAGGGGTTGTTAATGCTGCTAACTTAACAGACGGCCTTGACGGTCTTGCTTGTGGAGTTACATTAATTATTTTAATATTTTTCCTTGTTGCCTCTATGGCAAATGGATTTTTAAGTATGTCAGTATTTTCAGGGAGTGTGATTGGTGCTTGTTTAGGATTTTTGATTTTTAACGCTCATCCGGCTCAAGTCTTTATGGGGGATACTGGTTCGATGGCTCTTGGTGGGGCTGTGGTTATTGTTGCAATTTTAACTAAAACCCAGTTATTTATTCTAATTGCAGGGGCTGTTTATTTTATAGAGGCTTTATCTGTAATTATACAAGTTGGTTATTTTAAAATGACTAAGGGAAAGAGAATTTTTAAAATGGCACCAATACATCACCACTTTGAACTTTGTGGTATTCCAGAGACGAAAATTGTTGTAGCATTTTGGATAGTGACTACTGTTTTAGTATTAATATCTATGTTGTCTTTACCAATTATGATGTAAACAAAGGAGTTATGATGAAGAAATATATGATTATAGGGGCTGGTAGAAGTGGTATTAGCCTTTGCAAATATTTAAACAAAAAAGATATTAATTGTTATTTATGTGATACAAATGACAAAGAAAAGCTTTTAAGTCAACCTTATGGACTTGGAGATATTTTAGACTATAAAAATGTAGAATTTATTTTTTCAAGACAACCCCTTGAAAAAGAAATTTTAGAATGTTCTTTAGTTATTATTAGCCCTTCTGTTCCTCTTAAAGCTTATCCTGTAAAGGTAGCAATGGAAAATAATATTGAAGTTATTAGTGAATTTGAATTTGCTAATAGAAACTGTATTGGAAGTAAGATTGGAATAACAGGAACTAATGGAAAAACAACCACCACTACTTTAGTGGGAAAGATTTTTGAAAATAGTGGGGTGGATACATATATTGGTGGAAATATAGGGGATGCTTTTATCAACTATGCAGATAGTGGGGATGAGAATAGTGTTTACGCTCTTGAGATTAGCAGCTATCAGCTGGAGATGTTAAAGGATTTTAAACCAGATATCTCAATTATTACCAATATAACTCCAGATCACTTAGATAGACATCTTACTATGGAAAATTATATAAGTGCTAAGGGGAAAATTTTTGAAAATCAAGACAGTCGTGATTATTTAATTATTAATAAAGATGATAAGACAGTTTATGAACTTTCAAAAAAGGCAAAGTGTAATGTTTTATATTTTACCCTTAAAGAAGACACTTTAGCAAATGCTTATTTAAAGGGTAGCGATATAATGATAAATTATGAAGGTGAAGTATACAAACTTGTTTCTAGTGAAGAAATTAAGCTTTATGGTCTTCATAATGTTGCTAATATTATGGCAGCAAGTCTTAGTGGAATTATTAAGGGCTGTGATATAGAAAAAATTAGACAGACTTTAAGAAGATTTACTTCTGTTGAACATAGGATTGAATTTGTAAGGGATGTAGAGGGCGTAGAATATATTAACGATTCAAAGGGTACGAATTGTGATGCAACTATTATTGCAATTAAGGCTATGAAAAAGCCTATTGTTTTAATCCTTGGAGGATATGACAAAGAAGTAGAATTTGATGAATTATTTGAAAACTTTGATGATAAAGTAAAGGGAATTATAATTTTTGGGCAAACTAGACAAAAAATTATGAATTGTGCTATAAAGCATAAGTATAATAATTACTTTATAGAAGAAGATTTAGCCTCTTGTGTAAAAAAAGCAAAAGAAATATCAAAAGAGGGAGACTCAGTTTTACTTTCTCCAGCTTGCGCTAGTTTTGGTATGTATGAAGATTTTGAAAAAAGAGGGAAACATTTTAAAGATATAGTAAATAAACTATAAAGAAGAAAGGAAAAACATATGGCCAAAAGAAAAGGACCAGTTGATTTTTTAATATTATTTAGTATAATAGTATTGACAGTACTAGGGATGATTATGGTTTTTTCAGCTAGTATGTATAATGCTGGAGTTGACTATAATGATTCCTTTTATTACTTTACTAAGCAAGTAATATATGGGGTTTTAGGGTTTGTTTTACTTTTTGTAATTATGAACCTTAATTATAAAATTATTAAAAAATTTGCTCCTATTGTCTTTTTTGGGTGTTTGTTTTTGCTTACTATTGTTTTAATTCCTGGAATAGGGGTTGAAGTTGGTGGGGCAAGAAGGTGGATAGACCTTGGGGGGCTAGGAACATTACAGCCCTCAGAATTCATGAAAATAGGTTTAGTTCTCTATTTATCTTATAGTTTTGAAAAAAAAGGAGAGCTTATAAGAACTTTTAAACATGGTTTTTTACAGTATTGTCTTATAGCTTTAGTTGTCTGTGGGCTTATAGCCCTTCAGCCAAACTTAAGTACAGCAGCTATTACAGCAGGTCTTATTATGGGAATGATGTTTATGGCAGGGGTGAATTTAAAATATTTAAGTGTATTATTTGGGGCAGGGGTAGCTGGAGCTATTGGTATGATTGTTTTTACTCCATGGAGGATGGCGAGAATGTTTGCATACCTTGATCCTTGGGCTAACGCTACTGATTCAGGTTGGCAAACAATTCAGTCTTTAATGGCTCTTGGCTCAGGGGGTATCTTTGGCCAGGGTCTTGGAAATGGAAAAGCGAAACTTATGTTTATGCCAGAGCCTCAAAATGACTTTATTTTTGCTCATATTGGGGAAGAGCTTGGACTTATTGGAGCTTTACTGATACTATTTTTTTACTTACTGATTATATGGAGATGTATTCGAATTTCTCTATCAGCTCCAGATGTGTTTAGTAGCCTCTTTGCTGGAGGTATGGGAATGCTTCTTGGAGCACAAGTTTTTATTAATGTGGCGGTTGTAACAAATCTTATACCTGTTACTGGAATGCCTCTACCATTTATTAGCGCAGGTTCGTCCTCCCTTATATCGCTTATGTGTGGGATGGCTGTTGTTTTGAATATATCTAAGTATTGTGATTTATAGGAGGATAAACTTTTGAAAGTTTTAATTGCTGGAGGGGGTACTGGGGGGCATATATATCCTGGGGTTGCTATAGCTAATCAAATTAAATACGAGCATAGTGACTGGGAGGTGGAATTTGCTGGTAGGAGTGACTGTATCGAAGGAGAAGTTGTTCCTAATGCTGGTTATAAATTACATAATATAAGGATATATGGTTTTGAGAGATATTATTCTAAGCTTGAAAAAGCAAAAGTTTTTTTAAAGATGTTTAAAGGATATCTTGATGCAAAAAAATTAATAAAAGAATATAAACCTGATATTGTAATTGGAACTGGGGGATTTGTTAGTGGCCCTGTAGTTTTAGCAGCAGCTAAAAGTAAGGTAAAGACTCTTATTCACGAGCAAAATGCTGTTCCTGGTTTTACTACAAAAACTTTGTCTAAGTGGGCGGATACAGTTTGTTCTAGTTTTCCAAATACAAATGAATTTGTAAAATATCCAGATAGGGTGGTTTATGTTGGAAATCCTGTAAGGAGAGAGTTTGGTTTATACACAAGGGAAATTGCTAGAAAGACTCTTAATATTAATAATGATAAGATAGTTATTGTATCTTTTGGAGGAAGTTTAGGGGCGAAGAAAATTAATGATTCTATGATGGAAATCATAAACAAGTTTAAAAATGATGAGTTAGTGGAAATTTTCCACATTACGGGAAGAGGGGCTTATAGGGAATTTTTAGATGAGTTAAAAGAAAATAACATTGATTTAGAGAAGATAAATAATATAAAGATAATGGATTATACTCATGATATGCCAATACTTCTTAATGGAAGCGACATTGTCATTGCAAGAAGTGGAGCTATGAGTATTGCAGAAATTACTCTTTTAGGACTTGTTGGGATTTACGTTCCCTATCCTCTAGCAGCAGATGATCACCAAAGAAAGAATGCTTTAGAGATAGTAAATAAAAACGCAGGTTTTATGATACTGGACAAAGATTTAGATGGACAAGTCTTATATGAACATATAATTAACTTAGTAAAGGATAATAACCTTTTGGGAATAATGAGTGAAAACTCAAAGAAGCTATCTAATCCAAATAGTAGTAAAATGATTGTTAAAGAAGTGCAAAAATTAATTTGTTAATAAAATTATTTTCCCCTTTCATCTTGTAACAAATGCCTCATTCTTTGAATAATATATATTATTCATGCGTGGAGGTGTTGTATGTCAAGTTATATTGTGGATGGAGGCAATTTACTAAGAGGAGATATCAAGCTACAAGGATGTAAAAATTCTGTTTTACCTATTTTGGCAGCAAGTATACTAAATAGAAATGAAACTATATTACATAATGTTCCCAATATTAAAGATGTTGCTACTATGATTAAGATATTAAGATCTCTTGGTTGTAGTGTTGAATGGGAAGGCAGCAGTGTTATCATTAACTCTAGAAATATAAATAATATGAAAGTTAGTGAAGATCTTGTTAGACAAATGAGATCATCAATTATCTTTATGGGCTCTTTAGTTGGACTTAAAAAAGAAAGTAGATTTGCTTATCCAGGGGGGTGTGAAATTGGAATTAGGCCAATAGATTTACACCTTAAAACCCTTAGAATGCTAGGAGCAAATATTTATGATGATGGAGGATATATTGTCTTTGAAAGTAGTAAACTGAAATCAGCAAATATACAACTTGATTTTCCAAGTGTTGGAGCTACTGAAAATTTAATTTTAGCATCAGTTTTTGCAAATGGTGTAACATCAATTGGTAATTGTGCAAAAGAGCCAGAAATAATAGATTTACAAAACTTTTTAAATGCTATGGGTGCAAGAGTTTATGGGGCAGGAAGTAATACAATTTATATTGAGGGAGTTCAAAAGCTAGATCCAGTTGAGTACTCTATTATGCCTGATAGGATTGTTGCTGGGACATATATGTGTATGGTAAATGCTTGTGGGGGAGATGTGTTTATAAAAGGAGCAAATTTAGATACTATGAAGGCTAGTTATTATAAGCTATTAGAATCAGGGGCTAAAATAAAGTCTTATAGTGATGGAGTATCAATAATAAGTGATAGAAATATTAAAGCTATTGATTGTTTAATCACTCAGCCTTATCCAGGATTTCCAACAGACATGCAGTCTCAATTTGGGACAATGTTATGTTTAGCAAAGGGAGTTAGTATTATAAATGAAACAATTTTTGAAAATAGATTTAATTATATGACGCAACTAAAAAAAATGGGAGCAGATATAAGAATAAAGGATAGGCTTTGTATCATTAGTGGGGTTGGAGAATTTAAAGCAGCAAATGTATATGCTCAAGACTTAAGGGGAGGCGCTTCTTTAGTTATGGCAGCTATTTGTGCAAATGGAAAAAGTAAAATTGATAATATAGAATATATTGAAAGAGGGTATGAAGATTTTAGTACAGTATTAAATAATATAGGAGCTAAAATCAGAAGTTTAAGAAAGTAATGAATGAAAGAGATTATAAACCAAAACAAGTAAATAGAGCAGTGAAAAAGCGAAAAGTAAAAAAATTTTTCCCTACAAAAGCAATCTTTGCAGGAATTATTCTTGTAATGATTATATGTGGTGCAGTTTTTACTCTTCGCTTAGATGTATTTAATGTTACAACAATCGAAGTACAAGGAAATGAAATAGCTTTAGAAGAAGAAATTATTGCTAGAAGTGGTATCAGTCTTAATGAAAATATTTTTTCTTTTAATGCTGGAGATGGGGAGAAGGAAATAGAAAAAATTACTCACATAAAAGATGCTAAAATCGTAAGGAAATTACCATCAACTGTAGTAATTGTAGTAGGTGAGAGAACTCCTTTATATGTACTTAAAACAGAGGATGCTTTTTATGATATAGATGATGATGGGGTGGTATTATTTGAAAATGATACATTATCTACATATAATACTATCTTTTTAGAGGGAATTACAAATGAAGAGATAAATGTTGGAGATAATATATTTGATATAGTAGATATTAAAACTTTGATATTTAAAGAGAGTATGGCATTTTTCGAAGAAAACCACTGGAGTGGGATGGTGTCTCAGTTTTATGTAAGTGAGGGTGGTACATATTATGTGTATTTAAAAAATGGAAGTGTGTTAAAATATACAAATTTAAAATCTCTTACATCAAATGAAGACTTTTTAGAGTATTTCTTTGAAAATGAAGAACAAAAAATTATTATTGAGCTAATAGAGGGAATAAATCCTATTTATAGAGAAATAACATAAAAAAATAAAAAAAAATGTTGTATATATTTGCAAAACATATTAAAATATATGGTAAGCATATATTATTAGGAGGATTTTGTCATGCCATATGAAATGGAAGATATACACATGAGCAGTGTTGTAGATATTAGGGTTGTTGGTGTTGGTGGTGGGGGAAATAATGCAATTAACAGAATGATAGAAAGCGGACTGCAAGGAGCTAGATTTATATCTGTCAACACAGATGCACAAGCTCTTAATGAAACGTTAGCTGAAAATAAAGTACAAATAGGTGAAAAGATCACTGGAGGTCTTGGGGCTGGAGCAAGTCCAGCAATTGGACAAAAGGCTGCTGAGGAAAGCAGAGATGATTTGTACAAAATGGTTGAGGGTTGTGACTTGTTATTTATTACAGCAGGTATGGGAGGAGGCACAGGTAGTGGAGCCTCTCATGTAATTGCAAAAATAGCAAGAGAACTTAATATATTAACTATTGCCGTTGTTACTAAGCCTTTCGAATTTGAAGGGAAAGTAAGAAAAGTAAATACGGATTTAGGAATTCAACTTTTAAGGGAATATGTAGATGCTCTTGTAGTAATTCCAAATGAAAAGCTTCTTAGTATTGCAGACAAAAGTACTACATTTATGCAAGCATTAAAACTAGCTGATGATGTTTTATCTCAAGGGGTTAGAGGTATATGTGAACTTATTTCAGTAAATGGTATTTGGAACTTAGACTTTGCAGATGTTAAAACTGTTGTTAAGGATGCAGGAATGGCTCATATGGGAGTTGGTAGCGCTAGTGGAGAAGATAAAGAAATTAAGGCTATTAATGAAGCGATTCTTTCCCCACTTCTTGAAACTAGAATTGATGGAGCTACGGGAATTATTATCAACTTTACTGGTGGAGAGGATATGTCTTTACATGAAATCAGTAGGGCTGCAGAAATTGCAAGAGAAGTTGCAGATCCAGATGCAAATGTTATTTATGGTACGGTTATAGACCCAACACTGGAAGATACAATGAAAGTTACTATTATAGCAACAGGTTTTAATATGAAGATGAATGCATCTGTTATTGAAAAAGAAATAGCTTCTGATCAAGGACAGCTTGTTGAGGATACACAATCTGAAGATGAGAAAAAAGTAGATTTCGATTTACCTTCTTTCTTAAAATAATATATAATCAAATTTTAATATAAATTCAATCACATTATAATCATATAAATGTATTATGGCTTATGTTTATAATACATAATTGTTTTAGAGGTAATAAAAGTGAATAAAAAATTATATAAAAATAAAAGACGAGGAATGGTATCAGGGGTTTTAGCAGGGTTATCAGAATATATGAACATTGATGTAACTATTATTAGAATAATCGTTATTGTCGTTACAATGTTTAGTTATTTTTTACCATGTGTTATAGCTTATTTCGTATGTGCTGCAATTATGCCTGACAAAGATAGTATAGGATACGATGATTACAAAGTAGACTAGTTAATTAAATGAAAACACCTTAAATAAAATTTAGGGTGTTTTTTTATTTAAAAGAAGAAATATCTAGGGTATATTATATGAATATTTACTATAAACATAGTCAATAATCTGAGGTAAAAAGGAGGGTTATGATTTATGAAAACAATTCTTAATCCAGATATTTATCATGGGAGATTAAAAAAGGGGAATTATTTTGAGGGATGGTATTATAAAATAGCTGATAAAAATATGGATAATGTTATTGGGATAATACCTGGAGTTATTAAAAATAAGGATATAGAAAAAAGTGAATCTTTTATTCAGTTTTTATGTAACAAGGGTCATATAAGTGAGTATTTCAAATATAGGTATGATGATTTTTCTTTTGTAAATGGTAAATTTGATATTAGTATTTTAAATAATAAATTTAGAGGAAGTAATATTTATTTAGATATAAAAAATTCTACAAATGCGATAAAGGGTTTATTAGAGTTTGAAAATATTACAAAGTGGTCTAATAACTTTATAAATCCTTCTAGTATGGGAGGGTATAACTATTTAATTTTTCTAAATTGTTTTACTCAAGTTTGTGCACTTGAGGGTTTTGTTTTTGGTAGTCTTAATATTAATGGTAGGGAAGTAGACTATAGTGGTGGTAGGGTATATATTGAAAAAAATTGGGGAAAGGCTTTTCCTAAAAAGTGGATATGGGTTCAAAGTAATCACTTTGATAGTGAAAACACAAACATAACTTGTTCCATTGGAATTATTGAAATCTTTGGGGTGGAGAAGTTAGGATATACTATTTGTTTTACAAAAGAGGGTAAGTTTTATGTTTTTAGGGGAATTAATGAAGACAATATAGACATTAAAGTAAAAGAAGATGTTTTAAATATATATGTTAAAAACAAAGTGGGGATATTAACTTTAGAAGTTAAATCAAATAAGAAAGATTTTCTTCACTGTTATGGACCAAAGGATGGATTTATGAATGTAGATGTGTATGAATCTTTAAGGGGGGCTATAAAAGTGGGGTTTTATGAAAATAAGGTAGAAGAAGGTTTTTTAGCCAAGGGCAGGAATGCTGGGGTAGAAATTATGGGGGATTGGTAGCAGGATTTTTATTATATACAAAAATAATCTCCTTGCATAATGATAGATATTATAGTATAATCCAATTTATATAAGTATATAATAGGAGATTATTATGAAGTGCCCGTTTTGTGAATATTTAGATAGTAAAGTTATTGATTCTAGGCCTACAGAGGATGGTGGTTCTATTAGGCGAAGAAGAGAATGTTTAGAGTGTAAAAAAAGATTTACTACTTATGAAAAAATTGAAACTATTCCTTTAATCGTTGTAAAGAAAAATGGAGATAGGGAAAGTTTTGATAGAAGCAAAATATTAAACGGACTTATTAAATCTTGTGAAAAGAGACCTATTTCTATACAAACTCTTGAAAATGTTACTGATAAGATAGAAAATGATCTTCAAAAAAATTCTAAAAAGGAAATTTCTTCTCAGGTAATAGGGGAAGAAATAATGCGTGAGCTAAAACATCTAGATGAGGTTGCTTATGTTAGATTTGCTTCTGTATATAGACAGTTTAAAGATATTAATACATTTATGAATGAGTTAAAAAGCATTTTAGAAGAAAAGAGTAAATAAATGAATTTAGAAGAAACATTGATTAAAAGTGAAGAAATATATTCTGGGAGAGTAGTTAGAGTAACTATTGACACTGTTAGGCTACCTAATGGCAAAGAAAGCACAAGAGAGATTGTGCACCACAATGGGGCTTGTGCTATACTTCCTATTACTAATGAGGGAAAAATTGTATTAGTAAAGCAGTATCGTTGTTCTCTTTCAAAAGTACTTTATGAAATTCCTGCTGGAAAGCTTGAAAAAGGGGAAGACCCTAAGGAGTGTGCTTTTAGAGAGCTTGAAGAAGAAACGGGATATAAAGCAAAAAATATGGAAGAGTATTTAATGATTTATCCAGCAGCAGGATATAGTGGGGAGGCTCTTTATATTTACAAGGCAACTGATTTTATTAAAACACAACTTAACCTAGACGAAGATGAGTTTGTTGAGGTTGTGGAGATGGACGTTAAAAAACTAAAAGATATGGTTATGAATAATGAAATTAATGATTCTAAAACCGTTAGTGCTGTTCTTAAATACTGTTTAGAAAATAATATTTAATCTTAACATAAATAGAGTATCTATATCATATATTTTATGGTATAGGTATTTTTTAATTGAAAGGATTTTTTATTTGAAAAGTTATATCTTAAAGCACTTACATAACAACAAAAGAAAATACTTATTTTTTATATCTATTTTTATCTTTGGGATAATTATAGGAGGTTTCTTTGTATATTTTTTAAATGATAGCCAATTAAGTGAGCTTATAGATTATATGCAAAGCTTTTTTAATATTCTATCTAGTGACATTGATTCTATAGATAAAAATGAAATATTTAAAAGTGGGTTATTAACAGATTTTAAAAGCTATTTTATTTTATGGATATTAGGGTTTAGTGTTTTTTCTAGGGTATATGTTCCTGCTTTAATATTTTTTAAAGGGTTTATTTTAGGATTTACTAACACCTTTTTAGTAAATGAATTCGCAGGTAAGGGTATATTATTTATTACCTTTGGGGTGCTTCCTCAAAGTCTTATTAAAATTATGGTTTTGATGGTGGCTTGTAATGTAGCTATTTCATTTTATACTACGAAAAATAGTGGATTTAAGGGTCCTTATAATAAAAGGAAAAATTATTCTATTTATTTTAGTTACTCTTTTACAATGTTATTATTATTTCTTTTAAATATTATTGGGATATTTTTAGAAAGCTATATTATTCCTTTGTTTATGTTTATTTTTTCTCCTGGGTTATTGTAAAACTTTAAAAAAGTGATATACTAATTTTAGGAGGTAAGGAATTATGAGCAAAAGAATAATATGGTTTGTTTTAGATAGTGTAGGGGTTGGAGCTATGGAAGATAGCGTTAAATTTGGAGATGAAGGAGCTAACACCCTTGGGCATATTTATGAACAAGTAAGTGGTTTTTCTCTTCCTAATTTAGAAAATATGGGAATTTTGAATATATTAAATGAAACAGAAAATAAAGCAGTAGCCTCTTATGGAAAAATGGCAGAAGCCTCTATAGGTAAAGATACTACAACAGGGCACTGGGAAATGAGTGGGCTAGTATTAAAAGAACCTTTCAGGGTTTATAAAAATGGATTTGATGAAGAAATTATAAAGAAGTTTGAAGAAAAGTCTGGATATGAAGTAATTTGTAATAAGCCATATTCTGGAACAGAAGTAATTTATGATTATGGTATGGAGCATATGGAAAGTAAAAAGCTTATTGTATATACTTCTGCGGATAGTGTATTTCAAATAGCAGCTCATGAAGATATTGTCCCTGTAAAAGAACTTTATAGAG
>CAYJAA010000024.1:0-3012 GCA_964368185.1 uncultured Lachnospiraceae bacterium
GCTATCAAAAGAACCAAAAATACCCCTTTTTTGGCAAAACGGGGAGTAAAAGCCTGTTATATTTACTACTTATATACTATTCGTTAATAAAGAAGAATTATGATACTTAAAATAAAACTGCCACTATCATTTTTAATAGTGGCAGTTTATTTCTTTATTAGTAGCTATATAACATAAGAATTTTACTTAAACATATTTTTATTCTTTATTATTCAAATTTTTACTATGTATGAATAATACTAACCCATTTAAGATTATCCCTATATAAGCTATAATTGTCAGTACATTTGTCATTGTAGGAACAACGTCCATTAAGGCTGACATATCCCCAGCCACTACCCATTCATTTACAAGTTTATAACATTCTAGTATTGCAATTACCCCAAAAGATAAACTTGCAAAAATAAAAGCTGTTATATATTTTGTTTTTTTATTTAAAACATTTATTAAATTGATAAGTACTATTAGTAGGGCAAGAGGTCCAAAAATCATCCACATTTGATACACCTCTTTCTATTATATAAAAACTTAAACATTCTCAGGAACTGCAATATGCTTTACTTTTAATATAGCATTTTTTATAGGTTTTAAATTTAAAATAATTAAAGTCATAATACATTCAATTCCCATAAATGTTCCATTATATACTAAAGCCCAAAGAAGAGGAGAAAAGCCCTCAGGAGCAAATTCCCCAAAGAAAATAACTCCAGAAGCTACACTACAAAGGAATCTTCCAAGTACAGCAAGGACATATCCTTTACTAAGACCTAAATAGTTTTCTGAGCTTGCAAATAATCCACAAAGTCCAAGCATTCCAAATGCAAGAGGATAGTCAAGTAAAGCTTGAATAGGGTTGATTACATAAGGGTTAATTAGCATATCTAATAGTCCAAAAGAGAAACCTGCTAAAATACCGCTTTTTACTCCAAAGAAATATCCAACTAGACCTAAAACAAGCATACTAAAAGGAGTAATTGAGCCTCCTTGTGGCATTCTATAAAGGGTTATGTTGTTTAAAATAAAAGCTATTCCAATAATGACAGCGCTGAAAGTTAGTGATTTTGTATTGAATTTTTTATCACTACCTTTACTAAATACTGCAATTAGGAGTAATGAGATAACAATTAAGCCAACTGTGAATATTTGACCAATTGTGCTTTCAAAAAAAGTTTGTAAATCCATAAAAAAACCTCCTTAATTGCTTAAAGGAGGTTTTATGCTATTTAAACTTATGCTTTCCTACGTCAGTATTATCTGATTCAGGTTATAAGGGTTTAAATCTCAGCTTGTTAGCTCCCCTAGCAAAATATATTCAATTTACTGGTATATAATAATACTAAAATGTAAAAATGTCAAGAAAATGTTTTAATAAATTTTATTGTTGCATTTTTTAGATAAGTAATATTTTCCTCACTAAAGTTTTTATCCCTTGATGTATGGACTCTATCTAACATATATCCAAGGAATTTATTTTTCCTTAAACTTGCAATGCCTATTCCATTTTTAAATACAAATTGATCAGAAGGATAAAAAACTTTTTTATCAGATTCTATCATAACATTAAATTTTTCACTACTATAAAAACTACTTTCCATATTCTCTATAAGAGTTTTATTTTTAAGTAAATGTTTTTTAACTACAATAAGAATATGCTCCCCATCAGATACACAATCATAATTTAAAATAATTTTATCATACAAAATATGTTTATTTTTTTTATTAAAGCCACTAGAACCAAGAAGCCCTTTTTCTTCATTATCAAAGAAAATAAATGCAACATCATCCCTTAACTCTTTTTCTATATTACACATAACCTCAGTAAGTAAAACAACCCCTGAAGTATTATCATTGTAATTATTTTTATTAGGAATTCCAATAAATAAAAACCATATTAAAAATATATAAATCAGTATCATTGGAATAAGTATATTAGTTATATTAAAAGCTCCAAGTGTAAAACCAAAAGCTATAAAGAATAACACTACAGGTATACACTGAAGAAGTAATGTAAGAATAAGGTTTTTAGGCAGTGTGATAATTGGAAGAAAAAAGTTAGGTGGGGTGTCATAATGAGCGGTTAAAATAACTTTTGCTTTGTTAATATCCCCAACAATAACATTATTACTTTTTGCAATATCTTTATGAGTGTCTATTTTAGTCTCATACCCAAGAGAAGATACCTCATCTGTTATAAAATTTCTAAAACTTTCTTTTTGTCTTTTAGTTTTTCTTATCATATATTTTTCAATAATTTTTTTAGATAGTTCTGTCATATATTGCCCTCATTTTCTTTTAATCAATGAATTATAACACAAATATTAGATATTTTTCTATGTTTTATTATCAAATTTTAAGTTATCGAATATTATATACTGGTGATAAAAAATGAAAAAAATTTATATAAATATAAAAAATAAATTCCCGATATATGATATCCTCCTTATTTTTATTATGTTACTTCTTGTAATTCACGCAGCTTTAAGTGTAATGTTTTTCCCACCAAGTAGCAGTTATGCAAATTCAATTGATGTTGTCTTAAGAGGGGGACTGGCTAGTATATTTGGATATTTTATTAGTAGTAACTTTGCAAAAGTAACCAACCCTGAGTGCAACAAAAAAGAAAGTGATATTTTCAAAGGGCAAATATTTATTATCGGAGTAATATGTTTTGTTTTATTTATTACACTAATTTTTATCAGAAATTTTGTAATTGTAACAGAATATATGGTTCCAACAGTATCTCAATTTAGAGATATGTTTTCTGCTTGTATTGGCTTTTTAATTGGTATTAAAAAGTAATAAAAAAATGATATGCTTATATAGAAACTATATAAGCATATCATTTTAATTTTCAATTAAATTTTAATAAATCACTGTGAAAAAAAATAGTTTTATGGTATTATTATCTAGTAAATATTACATAATTTTATCAATTTAACAAACTATATTACATAAAAATGGAGAATATGATGATTAGAAGAGTTTTTATAACCCCGAAAAAAGGGTATGACA
>CAYJAA010000024.1:3022-3376 GCA_964368185.1 uncultured Lachnospiraceae bacterium
TTAAGCCAAGTCAATACAGATGATATTTACCATGAAAAATTACCTAAATTAGATACTGAAAATATTATTATCGCTGAATATCTTCCAGGACAGTTTGACCAAAGAGCAAATAGCGCTACTCAGTGTATGCATTTATTAAACCCAGACACTAAAATTATCGTAAAAAATGCTAGAGTATATGCTTTATTTGGAGATATTTCAAATGATGATATGAAAAAAATAGAAAACTATCTTATTAATCCAGTTGATTCAAGGGTTGCTAGCAGTGAAAAACCTGAATCTTTAGATGATAATGAAGTTGTGATTGAAAAAACTCCAGTTATTGAAAATTTTATCAATTTAGATTCTAAAAAA
>CAYJAA010000024.1:3394-15426 GCA_964368185.1 uncultured Lachnospiraceae bacterium
TTTTCAATGATTCAAGAGTATTTTAAAAATGAAGAAAAAAGAGATCCTACTTTAACAGAAATAAAAGTTTTAGATACATATTGGTCGGATCATTGTAGACATACTACATTTTCTACTATTTTAGAAAATGTTGAGTTTAGTAATGACGCTTTAAATGATGAAATGAAAGATATTTATAGTGAATATCTTAATTTAAGAAAAGATTTATATAAAGATAAAGATAAACCTATTACCCTTATGGATATGGCTGTTATTGGAACAAAGGCCATTAAAAATAAGGGTCTTTTAGATGATTTAGAAGAAAGTGATGAGATTAATGCTTGTAGCATAAGGGCAAATGTAGATGTAGACGGAGTAGATGAAAAATATCTTATTATGTTTAAAAATGAAACTCATAACCACCCAACAGAAATTGAGCCTTTTGGTGGGGCTGCAACCTGTCTAGGTGGAGCGATTAGAGATCCCCTTTCTGGTAGAGCTTATGTATATCAGTCTATGAGGGTTACAGGAAGTGGGGATCCAAACACTCCTTACGAAGAGACATTAAAGGGGAAATTATCTCAAAAGAAAATCACAAAAGGAGCAGCAGAAGGATTTTCTTCTTACGGAAACCAAATAGGTCTTCAAACTGGACAAGTTAAGGAATATTATCACCCTGATTATGTAGCTAAAAGAATGGAAGTTGGGGCTGTTATAGCTTGTGCAAAAGAAGAAAATGTAAAACGAGAAAAACCTCTACCAGGAGATATTATTATCCTTGTTGGAGGCAGAACCGGTAGAGACGGAATAGGAGGAGCTAGTGGCTCTTCAAAAGAACATACTAACAAATCTGTAGAAACTGCGGGAAGTGAAGTACAAAAAGGAAACGCTCCTGAAGAGAGAAAGTTACAAAGGCTATTTAGAAATGAAAAAGTCGCAAAAATGATTAAAAAATGTAACGACTTTGGTGCAGGTGGTGTTTGCGTTGCAGTAGGAGAGCTTGCAGACAGCTTAGAAATTAACCTTGACAATGTCCTAAAAAAATATGAGGGGTTAAACGCTACTGAGCTTGCAATATCTGAATCCCAAGAGAGAATGGCGGTTGTTATTGATAAAAATGATAAAGAAGCCTTTATTTCTTATGCTGTAGAAGAAAATTTAGAAGCTAGCGAAGTTGCTGTTGTTACAGATAATGGAAGAATTAAAATAACTTTTAATGGTGAAGAAGTTTTAAACTTAAAAAGAAGCTTTATTGATACAAATGGAGCAAAGAAAAAAACAGGTGTTAAAGTTTTAAATTCTAACCCTACTCATAATTCTTTATATAATAAAGATAAATCCCATAAAGAAAATTTTAGTGATATTATAAAAAACTTAAATGTTTGTAGCCAAAAAGGGTTAATTGAAAACTTTGATAATACTATTGGTTCAACAAATGTTCTTATGCCTAGCGGTGGGAAATATATGCTTAGTGAAATTGATGGTATGGTTTCAAAAATACCTCTTATTAAGGGAAATACAAAAACTGTTACTGTTATGACAAATGGATTTGATCCTTACCAAGCAAGTGAAAATCCTTATATTGGAGCAGTGTATGCTGTTTTAAATTCTATTACAAAACAAGTAGCCTTAGGGGTTGATTATAAAAAAATAAGACTATCCCTTCAAGAATATTTTGAAAGACTTAAAAGTGATGAAACTAGATGGGCAAAACCATTTATAGCACTACTTGGAGCCTTAAAAGTACAACTTGAAATGAATACTCCTGCAATTGGGGGAAAAGATAGTATGTCTGGTTCTTTTAATGAATTAGATGTTCCTCCAACACTGATTTCTTTTGCAGTAGGGCTTTCAAAAACAGATAATATTGTAAGTAGTGAATTTAAAAAAGTGGGTAGCTATGTATATGTAATTCCAATTAAAAGAACAAAAAACTTTACACCAGAGTATGAAAGTGTAAGAAATAATTACGATGCTATTCATAAATTAATTTTAGAAGGTAGGGTTTTATCCTCTAAAGCAGTTGGTTTTGGTGGAGTAGCAGAAGCCGTATCTAAAATGAGTTTTGGTAATAAAATCGGCTTTGATTTCAGTAATGATTTTGATTATGATATTTACTCAAAAAATTATGGAGATATTATTTTAGAAGTGTCTAAGGAATTAGATCCAAAGGAAATAAACTCTATACTTCTTGGAAAAACAAATGACAGTAATGAAATTAGGGTAGGAAGCGAAAAAATTCTTATTGAAGAATTAATTACTCTTTATGAAAAACCACTAAGTAAAATTTTCCCTATTTATGCAAATGAAGAAAAAGAAGTAGTGGATATAGAATTTAAATCTAGCATCATAAAAAAAGCAAATATAAAAGTTCCTACTCCAAAAGTAATAATCCCTGTATTCCCAGGAACAAACTGTGAGTATGATACAGCAAAGGCTTTTAATGAAGCAGGAGGAAGTAGTGAGATCTTTGTATTTAGAAATAATACAACACAAGATATTTTATACTCAGTAAAAGAACTTGAAAAAAGAATTAAATCTTCTCAAATATTAGCTCTTCCAGGAGGGTTTTCAGCCTCTGATGAACCAGACGGTTCGGCAAAATTTATTGTAGCTGTTCTTAAAAATGAAAGAATAAAAGATGCTATTATGGATTTAATAAATAATAGAGACGGGCTAATTTTAGGGATTTGTAACGGCTTTCAAGCCCTTATAAAAACAGGACTTTTACCTTATGGTGAAATTAGAGACTTAGATGAAACTTCTCCAACCCTTACATATAACAATATAGGAAGACATATTTCTAATGTCTCTTATACAAAAGTTAGCTCAAATATGTCTATATGGCTAAAAGGTAGTAATGTAGGGGATGTGTATATAAATCCACTTTCTCATGGAGAGGGAAGATTTGTTTGTAATGAGGAAATGCTAAAGACTTTAATTGAAAATGGACAAGTCGGTATGCAGTACTGTGATATAAATGGAAATGTATCTACCTCACCAAAAGTAAACCCTAATGGAAGTACTTGTTCTATTGAGTGTATAACATCAAAAGATGGTAGAATTTTAGGAAAAATGGGTCACAGTGAAAGAGTAGGAGAGGGTTTATATAAAAATATTCATGGAAATATGAACCAAGGAATATTTAAAAATGGAATAAATTATTTTAAATAAATTGTCTTAAGGAGAAAAAAGTAATGAATAAAGTAGCTGTTATCATGGGAAGTGATTCTGACTTTCCAGTAGTGGAAAAAGGACTTAAAATATTAAAAGAGTTTGGTATTTCTTATGAGGTAAGAGTAATTTCTGCTCATAGAACACCTCATATTGCCGCTGATTTTGCTATGAATGCAAAGGAAAATGGTTTTGATGTTATCATTGCCGCAGCAGGTAAATCTGCTCACCTTGCAGGGGTTTTAGCAGGAATAAGTACACTTCCTGTAATTGGTCTTCCAATAAAGACTTCTATGATGGGAGGGCTTGACTCTCTACTTTCAATTGTACAAATGCCTAAAGGTATTCCTGTAGCAACAGTAGCAGTAGATGGAGCAGAAAATGCTGCCTTACTAGCTGTACAAATTATGGCTATAAAATACGAAGAGTTAAGTGATAAATTTTCTTTGTATAAAAAGACAATGGAAGAAGAAACAGTAAATAAAGATAAAAAAATTCAAGATTTAATATAAATATATTATTTTACATAAGGAGAAATAAAAGTGGAAAAAAGAGAAATGTTATACGAAGGTAAAGCAAAAAAAGTTTTTAAAACAGATAAAGATGATTTATATGTAATTGAATATAAAGATGATGCAACTGCATTTAATGCTAAGAAAAAAGGGACTATTTTAAATAAGGGAATAGTAAACAATAAAATGACAGGAATCATTTTTGGAATGCTTGAAGAAGCAGGGATTCCAACCCATATGGAAAAAGTATTAGATGATACACATCAACTAGTAAAAGCTGTTGAGATTGTTCCTGTTGAAGTAATTATAAGAAATGTTTGTGCTGGCTCTATTTGCAAAAGACTAGGTCTTGAAGAGGGAAGCGAGCCTAAATGTACTATTTTAGAATTTTGTTATAAAGATGATGACTTTGATGATCCAATCATTAACGATTATCACGTCCTAGCAATGGGTCTTGCTACAAAAGAAGAAATTGAGAAAATGAAAGAATATACATTTAAAATCAATGAATTACTAAAAGAATTTTTCTTAAAAAGCAATTTAAAATTAATTGATTTTAAAATTGAATTTGGTAGATACAAAGGAAATATTGTTTTAGCAGATGAAATTTCTCCTGATACATGTAGACTTTGGGATAAAGATACCGGCGAAAAAATGGATAAAGATAGATTTAGAAGAGACTTAGGTAATGTTGAAGAAGCATACAAAGAAGTTTTAGAGAGAATATCAAAATAATATAGGTAAGGGTTTTGGGGTGATAGTAAAGCGTATTTTATTGTCACCCTATGTCTATTTTATGAATTAGAAAATAAGAGGAGTTCCTATGTTTTTAGAAGAGAAAAATGATAAATTTAAGGATGAATGTGGGGTAATGGGGGTATATAAATTTGATAATAGCAATAGTGCAAAGTATGTTTACTATGGTTTATATGCGCTTCAGCACCGTGGCCAAGAAAGTGGCGGAATTGCTATTAATAATAAGGGCAAAATTATTGATTATAAAGGCCTAAATCTAGTTTCTGAAATATTCAAAGAAATTGATCTTGCAAATATTGAGGGAAGTATTAGTTTAGGTCATGTTAGATATTCAACTTATGGAGATAAGGGAATTATTAACGCTCAACCAATTACTGTAAGCTCAAAATATGGGGATATGTCCCTTGCTTATAATGGAAATATTGTAAATGCAGGACAAATACAAGCTGACTTAATGGAAGAGGGTCATGTATTTATGACAAGTAGCGATACAGAAGTAATGGTAAATCTAATATCTAGCTTTAACAAAGGAAATATTGTAGGAGCTATTAAGGATATGTCAAGTAAAGTTAGGGGAGCATACGCCCTTACCTTAACTATAGGAGACATATTAATTGGAGCAAGAGACCCTTTCGGAATTAGACCTTTAGCCCTTGGAAAAAGAGATGATGGCTTTGTTTTAGCTAGTGAGTCTTGTGCTTTTGATGCTATAGGCGCTAAATTTATCAGAGATATTGACCCTGGGGAAATTGTAGAAATTAAAAATAATAAAATCATATCTCATAAAATGGAAAATATTCCAAGTAAATCTGCAAGATGTATTTTTGAATATGTATACTTTGCAAGACCAGACAGCGTTATGGACGGTATTAGTGTCTACGAATCAAGACATATCGCAGGGAAGATTTTAGCAAAAGAAGATTATGGTAAAATAGAGGCGGATTTAGTTATAGGGGTTCCTGATTCAGGCCTTGCGGCAGCGGCAGGATATGCTGAAGTTTCAGGGGTGCCTTATGGAGTTGGTCTTATTAAAAATAGATATATAGGAAGAACCTTTATTCAGCCAACCCAACATATGAGAGAAGAAGCCGTTAGAATTAAGCTAAACCCTTTAAAAGCAAATATTGATGGAAAATCTGTTGTTTTAGTAGATGACTCTATTGTTAGAGGAACAACTTCTAAAAGAATTGTAAATATCTTAAAAAGTGCAGGAGCAAAGGAAGTTCATTTTCGTGTTAGTAGCCCTCCTACAAGTTATAGTTGCTTTTTTGGAGTTGATACCCCTAGTAGAGATTCTTTAATCTCTTCTTATATGAGTAAAGAGGAAATTTGTGAATTTATTGGAGCAGACTCCCTAGAATATTTATCAGTAGAGGGGCTTAAAGATAGTGTTTTAGATTATGAAAAAGGATTTTGCCTTGCTTGCTTTAATGGTAAATATCCTATGAAAGTTCCAAAGGAAGATTAAGATAAGGAGAATATTATGGATAATAAATTAACATATAAAGACAGTGGTGTAGATAAAGAAGCAGGATATGAAAGTGTTCAGCTAATGAAAAAGCATGTTTTAAAAACCATGAGTCCTTTTGTTTTAACAGGTCTTGGAAGTTTTGGTGGAGCAGTAGAAATCCCTAGTGGTTATAAAAACCCTGTGCTTATTAGTGGAACAGACGGGGTAGGAACAAAACTTATGTTAGCACAAAACATGGATATTCATGATAGTGTAGGGATAGATTTAGTGGCTATGTGTGTAAATGATATTCTTTGCCATGGAGCAAAGCCCTTATTTTTCTTAGATTATATAGCTTGTGGGAAAAATTATCCCTTAAAAATCGAGAAGATTGTAAAAGGTGTGAGTGAGGGTTGTGTAATGGGGGAATGTGCTTTAGTTGGAGGAGAAACCGCAGAAATGCCTGGAATGTATAGTGAGGAAGATTATGACCTTGCTGGCTTTGCTGTTGGGGTTGTAGATAAAGATAAGTTTATTGACGGTAGCAAAATTGAAAAAACAAATAAGATTATCGGCCTTAAATCAAGTGGGGTTCATAGTAATGGATTTTCCCTTGTAAGAAAGTTGTTTTTTGACTTAAAGGGATATAAACCAGAAGATAAAATTGAAGGATTAAATGAAAGCTTAGGAAAAACACTTCTAACACCTACAAAAATTTATGTAAAGAGTATTTTACCTCTTCTTGATAAATTCGATATAAAAGGAATGTGTCACATAACAGGGGGAGGATTTATAGAAAATATTCCTAGAATGATTCCTGATAACCTTTGTGCAAATATTGATACAAAAAATGTAGATGTTCTTCCAATATTTGATGTAATAATGAAAGAATCTGATATTAGTAAAGAAGAAATGTATTCTACATTTAATATGGGAATAGGTTTTGTTATTGTTGTAAGTGAAGAAGAATGTGAAGAAGTTTTAAAAACTTTAACTACGCTTGGAGAAGAACCTGTTATTTTAGGAGATATTACTGAAAATCAGGAGAAAATAAAGTTATGTCTATAAATAAAAAAATAGGGGTGTTGATTTCTGGTTCTGGGAGCAATCTTGGCTCTTTAATTGATAAAGTTCATAAAAAAAGTGGCGTTATAGACATCGTAATTTCTGATAAAGAAGATGCTTATGGTCTTATAAGAGCAAAAAATGCAGGAATTGATACTTTAGTTATTGATAGTAAAAACTTTGGTAGTAGAGAAGCTTTTTCTAATAAGCTAAAGGAAGAGCTTAAAAAAAGAAATATTGATTTAGTAGTTTTAGCTGGATTTATGAAGATTTTATCAGGGGAATTTATTAATGATTTTCAAAATAAAATCATCAACATTCACCCTTCCTTAATTCCCTCTTTTTGTGGTAAGGGATATTATGGGCTTAAAGTTCATGAAGGGGTTATTGAGTATGGAGCTAAGGTTAGTGGGGCTACTGTTCATTTTGTAGATGAGGGAGCCGACACAGGACCAATTATATTACAAGAAGCTTTGTATGTAAATGAAGATGATGATGCTACATCTCTTCAAAAAAGAATTCTTTTAATAGAACATAATCTACTACCAAAAGCTGTAGAACTATTTTGCAATAATAAAATAAAAGTTATAAATAGAAAAGTTAGTATAAAAGAATAAGAGTAAAATAAAATTTTTATTATTATTCAAATAAAGGAGAGTTAATAAGATGAAAAGAGCTTTAATAAGTGTATCTGATAAAGAAGGAATTGTTGAATTTGCAAGAAATTTAAAAGACTTAAATTTTGAGATAATTTCTACTGGAGGGACTAAAAGTGCATTAATAAATGAGGGAGTCGATGTAGTTTCTGTAAGCGAAGTTACAGGATTTCCTGAGTGTTTAAATGGGAGAGTAAAAACACTTCACCCAGCTATTTTAGGAGGTCTTCTTGCTAAAAGAGATAATCCAGAACACATGCAGCACCTAGATGATTTATCTATAGATACAATTGATTTAATTGTAGTAAATTTATATCCATTTAAAAATACAATTTTAAAAGAAGATGTAACATTTGAAGAAGCCATTGAAAACATAGATATTGGAGGCCCTACAATGCTTAGAGCAGCAGCAAAAAACTTTCAAGATGTAGCTGTAATTGTAGACCCTAATGATTATTTACCAATAACTGAAGAGCTAATTAATAATGGGGAAATTTCTTATGAAACAAAGTTATATTTAGCTAAAAAAGTTTTTGAAACTACAAGCTATTATGATACATTAATTGCTACTTATTTAAGAGAAGAAGTAACTAGTGAAGTTATGCCAAATCTTCTTACTGTTGCTTATGAAAAAGTAGATGATTTAAGATATGGGGAAAATCCTCATCAAAAAGCGAGTTTTTACAAAGAATATAAAAACTTAAATGGAACTCTAGCCCTTGCAAAACAGCTACATGGCAAAGAGTTATCTTATAATAATATAAATGATACAAATGGGGCTCTTGAAATATTAAAAGAGTATAAAGATGAGCCTACTATTGTTGCTGTAAAGCATGCTAATCCTTGTGGAATAGCTAGTGATACTACAATTTCAAGTGCCTTTAAAAAAGCCCATGATGCAGATCCTATATCTATTTTTGGGGGAATTATTGCATCAAACACTATAATTGATGAAGAAACAGCAAAACAAATTAATGAAATTTTCATTGAAGTTGTAGTTGCTCCTGGGTATAGTGAAGAAGCTTTAAAAATTCTTACATCTAAGAAAAATATAAGACTTCTTACTTTAGAAGACATTACCTCTAGTTATAGCGGGACAGACATTAAAAAAGTTATGGGTGGGGTATTAATTCAAGATAGTAACAGTGAATTATTAACTGCTGATTTAAAAATTGTTACTGATAGACAACCTACAAATGAAGAAATGAAAGATTTAATTTTTGCTTTTAAAGCAGTAAAACATACAAAATCAAATGGAATATCTATAGCAAAAAATGGTGTTTTAATTGGAAACGGCCCAGGACAAGTAAATAGAATATGGGCGCTGGAAAATGCTATAAAGCAAGGTGGCAAAGAAGTTAAAGGGGCAGTCCTTGCCTCAGATGCATTCTTTCCTTTTGGGGACTGTGTAGAAGCAGCAAAAAAAGCAGGGATTACTGCAATTATTCAACCAGGGGGTTCTATTAGAGATGAAGAATCCATTGAGTTATGTAATAAATATGGAATAACAATGATTTTTACAGGGATTAGACATTTTAAACACAGTTAATATATAGGAGGAAGAGTTATGAAAGTTTTAATTGTAGGTTCTGGTGGAAGAGAACATGCTATAGCTTATAAATTATCAAAAAGTAGTATTGTTTCAAAAATATATTGTGCTCCTGGTAATGGGGGAATTGAGAATGTAGCAGAATGTGTAGATATAAAGGTAGACGATATTAGTGCCCTTAAAGAATTTGCAAAGGAAAATCAAATATCACTAACAATTGTAGGCCCAGAACTTCCTTTAGTTATGGGGATTGTAGATGAGTTTGAAAAAGAAGGGCTTAAGATTTTTGGACCTAATAAAAAGTGCGCTGCTTTTGAAGGAAGTAAAGCTTTAACGAAGGAGTTTTTATATAAATATAATATTCCAACAGCAAAATACTTTGAGGTAGATACATATGAAGATGCACTGGATAAACTTAAAGAATTTACAAGCTATCCTGTTGTTATTAAAGCAGATGGTCTAGCAGCAGGTAAAGGAGTTATTATTGCTAAGGATGAGAAAATGGCAATTAGCACTTTAAAAGATATGATGCTAGATAAGGTCTTTGGAAGCGCTGGGGATAAAGTTGTTATTGAAGAATTTCTAAGAGGAACAGAAGCCTCTATTCTTTGTTTTGTAGATGGAAAGACAATAATTCCTATGGAAAGTGCTAGGGATTATAAGGCTATATATGATAATGATGAAGGCCCTAACACAGGAGGGATGGGAACTTTTTCTCCTAATATTCTTCTTAATTCTAAAATAAATAAAAATATTGATGAAGAAGTTATAAGACCAATTATGGATGGATTTTTAAAAGAAAATTTAGATTATAAAGGTATTTTATTTATTGGTGTTATGATTGATGGGGAAAAACCTAAAGTTTTAGAGTTTAATGTTAGATTTGGAGATCCAGAAACTCAAAGTATACTTCTTAGACTAGAAAGTGACTTAGCTGTAATTATGCTTAATGTTACTGATGGAATACTAAAAGAAGAAGATATTGTATGGAGTAAGGATGAAAGTGTTTGTGTTGTTTTATCTTCAGGGGGGTATCCTGATAAATATGAAAATGGAAAACTTATAAAAGGTCTTGACTTAGTTGATGAAAATTGTCTTGTTTTTCATGCTGGAACTAGCAAAAAAGATGACAAACTTTATACAAATGGAGGAAGGGTTCTTGGGGTTTGTGCAAAAGCTAAGTCAATTGATGAAGCAAGAGAAATTGTCTATAAAAACATTAACAAAATTGATTTTGAGGGTGTATTTTATAGAAGCGATATAGCAAGAATTTAAAAGATAAGGGAAAAACAAATGAAAGAATATTATATGAAAATTAAGGAATTAACCTTAAGACTCTCAAAAGAAGGATATAATGTTACTTCAAGAATGATTAAACATTATATTGATATTGAGATATTACAAAAACCTTATTACACTCATAAAAATCAAGCTTTATATGCTGATTTTCATTATGTTAGATTAAAAAGAATTTTAGTTGATAAAAAACTTGGAAAGACAATTGGCAATATAAAAGAAGATATCTTTAAAGAAAAACTAGCATTTGAGAAAAAAATCATAGATAATAATGCTATATTAAATAATAACATAGACCCAAAACTCCTATTTGGTTGTGTAGAAAAAGAAGAAGCTAAAATAATTAAGTCAACTTTAAGTGAAGAAAAGACATATACTAAAATAGAAGCTCTTGAGATGTTAGACTGTGAATCCAGTATATTTGATTTAGCTATAGATACAGGTATGATTGAAGATAAGGAAATTTATAATAATTATGATATGTATGTTCTAATATGTGTTAGAAATCTTATTTCAGTAAAAAAGAATTATAGCACAACAAATGGACATTTAATTGAGCGTATCGGAGAAATGTCTAAGATTGCTAGCATATCAGGGGAGGTTTGCTCTCTTCTTTTAAGTGAAGAATATAATGATTGGATATATAGATATTTAATTGATGCAATTATTACTTCTAAGCTACAAAAGGTAAATAAAACATACGAAAAAGGAAATGATTTTAATTAAAGGGGGATATTTATATGAAATTTATTCATACTGCAGACTTGCATTTAGGCTCAACTTTCATGTCTTCATGCTTAGATAAAAATACAGCTAGTCTTAGAAAAAAAGAGTTATTTGAAAGTTTTTATAAAATTGTAGATAATGCTAAATTAAGTGAGGTTGAAATCCTATTTATTTCAGGAGATTTATTTGAAAATGATATTATAACTGCTTCAGATTTCAAAAAAATTATTAATAAGTTTGATGAAATATCTAATGTGAAAATATTCATATCCCCTGGTAATCATGACTATTATCATGAAAAATCTTTCTATAATATATTCGATATGCCAAGTAATGTTACAATTTTTAAAAAAGATGTAATACATGGATATGAAATACCCCACCTAAATACAGTAGTATATGGGTTTGGTTTTAATAAAAATTGTTATGAGGATGTAAAACTTGATTTTCCAAAACTTGACCCATCTAAAATTAACATATTAGTTATGCACTGTGATATAATAACAAAAAGCAATTACTTACCTATTGATAAAAACTATTTAGCTTCCTTAAATTTTGATTATTACGCTCTTGGACATATACATAAATCTTATAAATATTCAGACAATATGATATATCCTGGAAGCCCAGAGCCTCTTGATTTTAGTGAAAAAAATTCTCATGGATTTATTTTAGGAGATATTGATAAAAATAATTGTAGTCTTAAACTTATAAAAAATAATTGTAGAGAGTTTATTACTCAAAGTATTGATGTTAGTGATATTACAACACTAAACAGCTTAGTGTTTCATATAAAAAAATCCATAACAGGAAAAACAACTTCAGATTTATATAGAATAATTCTAACAGGCTGCCTAGATTCATATATT
>CAYJAA010000025.1:0-13687 GCA_964368185.1 uncultured Lachnospiraceae bacterium
CACTTATGATACTGAGTTTATTAAGAAAATAACACACACGCTCCGTAGAATACCTATAATTAAAGGCTCTATGTTTCGTAGAATGATTGAATAAGATATAAATAATCTTTATCTTTAATATATCATTATACTAATTATATATTAATATAAGTTTGAATACAATAAAGGTTTTAGTATTGATATTAAGGGCAGGGTGGTATTTATAAAGGGATATTTTACTTAGGAAATATCCCTTTATATAAACAAAAAAAGATGGATAGCGCTGTACTATCCATCTAAGTAAATTTATTATAATAAGTTATTTATTAGTAGTTTATTTACCCATTGAAGCTTTAACTTTTTAAAGATAAGGGGCTTTTTCATACCTTTTAACACTAAGCATTCTTGTAGCATTTAAAATTGCGATTACAGAAACTCCTACATCTGCAAAAACTGCTTGCCACATACTAGAAAGCCCAAAAGCAGTAAGGACTAAGACACCTGCTTTAATTCCTAGGGCAAATATAATATTTCCTTTTACTATATTAATAGTTCTTTTAGAAATATCAAAAGCCGTAGCGATTTTTAAAGGTTCATCTGTCATAATGACAATATCAGCTGCTTCTATTGCTGCGTCACTTCCCATACATCCCATAGCAATCCCAACATCGGCTCTTGCAAGGGCAGGAGCGTCATTTATTCCATCCCCTACAAAGGCAAGGCAACCCTCTTTTTCTTCATTTAATAGTTTTTCTGTTATTTCTACTTTATCAGTTGGTAGAAGCTGAGTGAATGTTTTATCAATATTTAAAGAGTTAGAAACCTTTTGTCCTATACTATCTTTATCTCCTGTAAGCATTATACTTTTATTAATTCCAGATTTTTTAAGTAAAGAAATTGCTTTTTTTGAATCAAGCTTTATTTCATCAGAAATTAATATATACCCTTTAAAAGAATTATTAATGGCAACATATAGGATTGTTTCAATATGATTTATATCCTCAGGTATTTTAATGTTATGTTCATTCATTAATTTTTCATTTCCTACATAAACGGTATTCCCATCAACAATCGCCTTTACTCCATGACCTATTATTTCTTGGACATCCTTAATTTTCCTTAAGTCAATAGGATTTTTATAAGCTCTTTTTAAGGAGGTGGAAATTGGGTGATTAGAGTAGTTTTCAGCATAAGTAGCATATTTTAAAAGCTCATCTTCACTAATATCCACGCTAGATATTTTCATAACATTAAACTCACCTTTTGTTAAAGTCCCTGTTTTGTCAAAGACTATGGTTTTGACTTTTGATAAAACTTCTATATAGTTGCTACCTTTAATTAAAATTCCTTTTTTAGAAGCTCCTCCAATTCCGGCGAAGAAGCTAAGAGGAATTGAGATTACTAAAGCGCAAGGGCAAGATACAACTAGAAAAGATAAGGCTCTATAAGTCCATGTAGAAATATCTTGGCTAAAGAAAATAGGGGGAATAATAGCCATTATAAGAGCTAGAATTACGACTACAGGGGTATAATATCTTGAAAATTTTGTAATAAAATGTTCGGCTTTTGATTTTTTATCACTTGCATTTTCTACTAAATCTAAAATTCTATTAACAGTTGAATCTTTAAATTCTTTAGTTGTTTTCCCAGTGATAACCCCACTTATATTAATGCAACCACTTAAAACTTCATCTCCTTGCGATATATCACGAGGCATAGACTCTCCTGTTAGGGAAGAAGTGTCTAGGGTTGAGTTCCCACTTATAATTATACAGTCAAGAGGTACTCGCTCCCCTGGTTTAATAATAATAGTTTCTCCAACTAAAACTTTTTCAGGATCTATTTTAAATATTTCATCTTCTCTTTTAACATTCGCATAATCTGGTCTTATATCCATAAGCTCACTTATAGACTTTCTTGACTTATTTACTGCATAATTTTGAAATAGTTCTCCTACTTGATAAAAGAGCATAACAGCGATACCTTCTGTATATTCGCTTATGATAAAAGCACCAATTGTGGCTATTGTCATTAGGAAGTTTTCGTCAAAAACCTGTCCTTTTAGTATATTTTTAAGAGCTTTTAAAACTACATTATATCCAATAATGATATAACTTAGTAAAAACACAAAAAATGATATAGCCTCACTGCTTTCTTTAATAAGTACAGCGGATATAAGAAGTAGGGAAGAAAGTATAATTCTTAAAATCATTTTTTTTCTTGCTTTCATAACAATAACCCTATACTTCTTTTATTTCAATGTCGCTATCTACTTTGTGGACAGCCTTTGTTACTTTTTTGAAAGTATCTTCAAAACTATCATCATTTATATCAATAATAAGTTTTCCACTCATAAAATTCACGCTAGCTTCGTTAACTTCCTTAATTTTTTGAATTCCTCTTTCAATTTTTGCTCCACAATCAGCACAGTCAAGTCCTATTAGTTTAAATTTTTTCTCCATTTTATTTCTCCTTATTATTACAAATATGTTGTGTATGTTCAAATGCTTTTTCAATTATGTCTTTTACATGGTCATCATCAAGGGAGTAAAATACATTCTTCCCAACTCTGCGAAACTTTACAAGTCCAACATCTTTAAGGAGTTTTAGTTGGTGAGAAATAGAAGACTTTGTCATATCCATTAATACAGATAAATCACAAACACACATTTCATGGATATCAAGAGCCATTAAAATACGAATTCTTGTTTTATCTCCTAAAACTTTAAAGAAATTGTATACTGGAAGTCTTTCTTCTTCCTTTGGTAAAGACTGCTTTACCTTATTAATAATATCTTCATGAATTGCTGAGCAGTCACAAGTTAAAGTTTCTTTTGGCATGTTTTCCTCCTTGAAAAAACAGTTGAATAATTATTCCACTGTTATTATAGTTGAAAATCTATTCAATTGTCAATAAATTTTAACTATTTTTTATTTTTTTATTTGTATTAGTAAAGAAGTAGGGGGTATATTCTTTTATTCACCTAGATAATATGGACATTTTCTATAGTCAAAGTGATAATGACATTTAGGTTCGCAGTATTTACAAAAGTCATGTTTTTCTCCTTTTAACGACTTACTAGCCCAGGCAGCATCAGCTAAAAACTCTCTTCCATAAGCAACAAAATCACAATAATTATTTTTAAGTAAATACTCTCCTCTATCTTTTGTAGAAATCATATTTACTGCAATTACTGGGATATTTACATTTTCTTACAAACGCTATAATTAAAATTAGGATTATCTGTTTTTAAAAGGAGATCATCTCTTGTGGTGTAAGATATATGTAAGGCGTCAACTCCAGCCTCACTTAATAATTTTGCTCCTTTTATCCCACTTTCAATATCAGGACAGTTCACTCCATATCTATAAAATATAAGGAAGTCTTCTCCTAAGGCTTTTTTGATTCCTCTAACTATCTCAAGAGGCAGTCTAAATCTATTTTCTAAACTTCCTCCATATAAATCTTCCCTTTTATTAAAGATAGGGGAGGTAAACTGATTTAATAAATATCTATGAGCTCCATGAAGCTCAACTCCCATAAAGCCAGCTTCCTTACTTCTAATAGCTGCATTTATAAAGTCATTTTTAATCTTATCTATTTCCTCTAAAGATAACTCTTTTGCATTTTCAAATTCTTCTAGCTTACTAGGGCCATATATTTTAGTAGAATATTCTTCTTTTGCCATATATCCTGGATTATGTAGCTGTAGGATAGACAGACAATCATTCTCATTAATAATAGAAGATAATTTTTTTAGGGAGTCTATATATTTATTATCATCTATACTTAATTGATTTGCAAAAGCTCTAACCCCTTTACTAACCCCTGCGGATTCAACGATTATTATTCCAATGTTTTCTTTAGCTCTTTTTTCGTAATGATTTAATACTTTTTCATTTACATGACCAGTCTTGTCATTAAAGGAAAAAGAAACCATAGGAGCCATAACAATTCTATTTTTTACTTTTTTATTTTTTATTTTAAAACTTTCAAATAACATAACTATTTCTCCTTTTACTTTTATATATAAAAGAATAAACTATTTTAAGGGCTACTTCAAGAAAATTATAAAATATTTAAATATGTAAATAGCTTTAGTGGATAATTATACAAAAAATAAAAAAATATTTTAAAATACTTGCATAATTATTAAATAAGATGTATAATTAATTAAATTATAAATAATTAAGGGGAAATTAAATGAAAAAAATATTATCAGTATTATTAATCGTATGTGTAATGATGATGACTTTAGCTGGGTGTGGTTCTGATACAACAACTGAAGGCTCAATGTTAATAAATGAAGGACAGCTTCTAGTAGGTGTAGATGATACATATCCACCAATGGAATTTTTAGATGAAAATGGAGAGAGAGTAGGATTTGATATTGATCTTGCTAATGCAATCGGAGAAGAACTTGGTGTAGATGTTGTGTTTGTATCAACAGCATGGGATTCTATTTTCACAGGTCTTCAAGCAAAAAACTATGATGTTATTATTTCTTCAGTAAGTATGCAAGAAGATAGACTTGAAAACATGGAGCTTTCTATTCCATATTTAGCAAATGGTCAAGTTATCGTAGTAAAACCTGGGGATGAATCTATTGAAACACCTGAAGACTTAGCAGGTAAAAAAGTAGGTGTTCAATTTGAAACAACTTCAGATATTGCTTGTCAAAAACATCTTGAGACAGTAGATTTTGAACTGACTCAATTTGACACAATTGATCAAACATTCCTTGCAATGGAAAGTAATAATATCGATTGTATCGTAGTTGATATGGCTGTTGCAATTGATTATGTAGCTAAAAAACCAGAACATTTTGTTATTAGTAGCGCTTCACTTACAAATGAGCCTATTGCTGTAGCAATTGATAAAGGTAACTTAGAATTAAAAGAAGAAATTGATATGATTATTGAACAGTTTAAAGAAGATGGAACACTAAAATCAATTTCTGAAAAATGGTTATCACAAGATTATACAACAAACATTGATGAAGAACTTAGATAAATAAAACTAAAAATAAAATTAAGTTTTAAAAGAAAAGATTAACAAATTATAAGTCCCTCACTTATTTATATAAGTGGGGGTACTGCCTTTTATAAAACATTGTTATATTCTTTTCATCTAAAACTTTATAAATAGGAGAAAAATATGACAAGTGCACAAATAATGAGACTTTTAGAGGGAACTGGATATACATTACAGCTTACCTTTGTTAGTATGATACTAGGTGTTATTGTAGCTTTATTTTTTGCTTTTATGAGTATGAGCAAGAATAAAGTCCTTAAAGGAATCGCATGGGTATATACATGGATTTTTAGAGGAACACCTCTACTTTTACAAATTATGATTGCTTATTTTGCTATACCTCTTGTTGCAGTAGAGCTTACAGGTTCCCCAATTAATCTAACCCCTTTTGTTTCAGCAGTTATAGCATTTACATTAAACACAGGGGCTTATACTTCAGAGATTATAAGAGCAGGGATACAATCTATTGATAAAGGACAAATGGAAGCAGCAAAAGCTCTTGGGATGACTTATTGGCAAGGAATGTTTAAAGTTATTATTCCTCAAACAATTGCTAGGATAATCCCTCCATTTAGTAATGAATTTATTATGATACTTAAAGATACTTCCCTTGTTTCAACAATTGGTATGTGGGACTTAATGAGGGTTTCAAAGCAGTTTGCATCTTCAGGGGACTGGACATTTTACTTTTACGCTGGAGGAATTTATTTAGTTTTAACATCTATATCAATTTTAATATTCCAATACATTGAGAAAAAGTCCAGTATGTATTTATAGGAGGAGGGTTTTAAGATGAGCATAATAAAAATAGAAAATGTATATAAAAATTTTGGTGAAATTGAAGTTTTAAAAGACATCAACCTTGAAGTTAAGAAGGGAGAAGTTGTTTGTGTGGTTGGGCCTTCAGGCTCAGGAAAAAGCACAATGCTTAGATGTTTAAATCACTTAGAGAGAATTACAACGGGGAAAATTTTTATTGATGGACAGCTGGTTGACCATAGAGATGGTGATAAAGACTTAATGAAAATCAATAATAAAGAAGTTGAAAAAATGTGTAGCAATTTAGGTATGGTTTTTCAAAGGTTTAATTTATTTGCAAGTAAAACCGTTTTAGGAAATATATCTCTTGCTCCTATCATTGTAAAAAAAGAAGACAAAAAAGAAGTAGAGAAAAAAGCTTATGAGCTACTAGACTTAGTTGGTCTTAGTGATAAGGCAAATGAATATCCTTCAAGGCTTTCAGGAGGTCAGCAACAAAGGGTTGCAATAGCAAGGGCTCTTGCTATGAATCCAGAAATAATGCTTTTTGATGAGCCAACTAGCGCCTTAGACCCAGAACTTGTAGGAGAAGTTTTAGAGGTTATGAAAAAGCTAGCAAAGGGTGGGATGACTATGCTAGTAGTAACTCATGAAATGGGATTTGCAAAAGAAGTGGGGACAAGGGTTGTGTTTATGGATGAGGGAAAAATTATTGAGCAGGGAACTCCTAGTGAAGTTTTTGATAATCCAAAGACAGATAGAGCAAAAGAATTTTTTGCAAAAATATTATAATATGTATTGACATATATGGTGTATACTGATAAAATATCAAAGGTAAAGAAAGTAGAAGAATTTGCTTCTCACCAAATGACTATAGGTTGATTTGGTAAATATATTACAAATTTATTTTTTTAGTAATGTATTTAGGTAGCAATTTCTTTGTTACCTATTTTTTTGGTCATTTTATATAGGAGGTGAATTTCAAATTAAAGATTTTCAAATTAATGAACAAATAAGAGATAAAGAGCTTAGAGTTATTGATGAAAGTGGAGCTATGTTAGGCGTTATGTCTAAAAGTGACGCTCAAAAACTTGCCTATGATAGAGACTTAGACCTTGTTAAAGTTTCTCCAGAAGCAAACCCACCGGTTTGTAAGATACTTGATTATGGTAAGTTTAAGTATGATAATGCTAGAAAAGAAAAAGAAAACAAAAAATCTCAAAAAGTTGTTAATATTAAAGAGATTAGAACTTCAGTTAGAGTTCAAGATCATGACTTAGAAGTAAAAGCGAAAAACTGTAGAAAATTTTTACAAGCTGGTGACAGAGTAAAAGTATCTGTTAGATTTAGAGGTAGGGAGATGGCGTATGTGGACAGAGGTAGAGAAGTTTTACTGAAATTTGCTGATATGGTTGAAGAAGTAGGTGTGGTAGAAAAACCCCCTAAGCTTGAGGGTAGAAACTATGTTATGTTTCTACAAGCTAAAAAATAGATTTTTATAATAAACGAATAAATAGGAGGATGATATTATGCCTAAAATGAAATCTCATAGAGGTGCATCTAAAAGATTTAAAAGAAAAAAATCAGGTAGTATTAAAAGAAAACAAGCATATAAAAGTCACATTTTAAATAAGAAAACTACAAAAAGAAAGAGAAATCTTAGAAAGGGAGCTTATATATCTAGTGCTGATTTAAAAACAGTTAGCATGATGATTGTTAGGTAGAGAAGGAAGGTAATAAGATATGGCAAGAGTAAAAAGAGGTATGAACTCTAAAAAGAAGCATAAAAAGGTCTTAAAGCAAGCCAAAGGTTTCTACGGAGCAAAATCAAGATTATATAGACCTGCTAATGAAGCCGTTATGAGAGCTTTAAGAAGTTCTTATGTTGGTAGAAAACAAAAGAAAAGAGACTTTAGAAAACTTTGGATTACTAGAATTAATGCAGCAGCAAGAATGAATGATATTAGTTACTCAAGATTTATAAATGGTCTTAAAAAAGCTGGTATAGAAATTGACAGAAAAATGTTAGCAGATATTGCTATGAATGACGAAAAAACTTTTACAAAATTAGTAGAAGCAGCTAAAAATAGTTTATAAAATACATTTATAATAAAACTCCCTATTATATATAGGGAGTTTTTTATTTTATTAGTATATAATAGGTAGAATTTAGAGTATTTTAATTGAAATACTCTTTTATATTTTATATAATTAGCTAAACAAAGAAAATATAGGGGGAGTTTTATGGATAAGATTTCACAAAAAGATATTAAAGAATTTGAAAATTGCAGTTTTGATTGTAGTTGTAAAAAAGTTCACGCCTTAGATATTGCAAAAATTCACATTGGAAAAAATGGGATATCAGCTTTTTTAGAAGTAATGGAAAAGTTTCAAGGTAAAAAAGTTTATTTTGTATGTGATGAAAATACATATGACATTTTAGGAAAAGATGCTTTTAATTCTTTAAAAGAAAAAGGGTTTGATTGTTTTATAAATATCTTAAAAAGTGAGGAAGAAATCCTAATTCCAAACGAAAAAAATTTAGGCAGAGTATTTATGGGAATGGATTTAGATACTGGGGTGATTGTGGGGGTAGGGAGTGGAACAATTAGCGATATGAGTAAATATTTATCGGCTATTAGCAAAATCCCTTATATTATGTTAGCCACGGCTCCTTCTATGGACGGGTATGTATCAAATTCATCTTCTATGACTATGTGTGATATAAAGTCTACTTTTCCTTCCACCCTTCCTTATGCTGTGATATGTGATATTGATATTTTAAAAAATGCACCTATTCACTTAATTAGGGCAGGTTTTGGGGATGTAATTGGAAAGTATACAGCCTTAATTGAGTGGAGGCTTGCTAATTTAATGGTAGGGGAATATTTATGTGAAGAAGTTTTTCAGCTAACAAATAAAGCCCTTATTAAGTGTATAGATTTAAAAGATGGGCTTATTAAAAAAGAGGAAAAGTCTATTAAAGCTTTAATGGAGGCCTTGATTTTAACAGGGGTTGCTATGAGTTTTGTAAGTAGCTCCAGACCAGCCTCAGGAAGTGAGCATGCTATTTCTCATTATATTGAAATGGATTTTGTTAAAAGAAAAATATATCCTCATCTTCACGGGGAAAAGGTGGGAATGGCAAGTGTATATGTATGTAAACTTTTAGATATGGCAGGGGATATTATTCCAAAAGAGTGTTTTTTAAAAGAGTTTACTAGTGAAGAAATTATAAATGCCCTAAAAAGTGTTGGGTGTTATACCTCTCCTAAAGCCTTAGATATTCCAAAGGAATTATTTTATAAGGCAATTATGAATGGATATAAAGTAAGGGAGCGATATAGTATATTAAAACATTTACTTGATAATCAAGTTTTAGAAAAATATGCACAAAAGGTGGTTTTAGATATTTATGAGTAATATAGATAAAGAAAAATATTTTGAGAGTATTAAACTATTTGTTTTAGATATGGACGGAACGATTTATCTTGGGGATAAGTTATTAAGAGGCTCTTTAGAGTTTATCGAAAGGATTAAATCTTCAAGTAAAGATTTTTTATTTTTTACAAATAATTCTTCAAAAACAAGTATTTTTTATAAGGAAAAACTTAATAAAATGGGCTTTGATGTAGAAAGAACAGACATTTTAACTTCTGGGGATATAACAATAGACTATTTAAATGAACATCATTTAGGAAAGTCAATATATCTTCTTGGAACACCTCTTTTAACAGAAAGCTTTTTAGAAAATAATATAAATTTAGTAGAAGATAATCCAGATATTGTTGTGGTTGCCTTTGATACAACCCTAACTTATGAAAAACTAGATAAAGCTTGTAGGTATATTAGAAATGGAGCTATTTTTATTGCTACTCACCTTGATGTAAACTGTCCAACTGAGGATGGGTTTATGCCAGACTGCGGGGCTATGTGTGAGCTTATAAGCATGTCAACAGGGGTAAAACCTAAGTATTTAGGCAAACCTTTTTTAGAAACTTTACAGGGGATTATGAGAGTTAAAGATGTTAAAAAGGAAGAAATTCTTTTTATAGGGGATAGAATTTATACAGATGTAGCTATGGGGATTAATAATGGGGCAAGGGGGGTTTTAGTTTTATCTGGGGAAAGTGATATGGAGACTGTTAAAAATAGCGATATAAAGCCAGACTTTATTTTTGAAGGGATTTATGAGATACTAGATTTTATATAATATTATTTAAAAAATATGAAAATAACAAAAAAACTTGGAAGTATTTTATTGTACTTTCAAGTTTTTTTTAGGTAAAATTATATTTATTTTATATCATTAAAAAAAGCTTCTTTATAATCTTTTCCATGATATTTTTTCTTTAAATTTTCAAAATTCAAAATGTATTTTTCAATTCTTTTTTCATTATTTATTAAATCAAAAGCAGGCTTTCCTTTTCCTATAATAAAAACCACATCTTTTTTTTCATTATTTATACTTAGATTAAAAATTTTATAAGGCTTTAAGGAAGAACCCTTCAGCTGTGGAAAATTTGAACATATCCAAGCAACAACTTCAGTAGGAAAAAAGTTTGGGGCAAAATCAAACTCTCTTAAATTTGGCATTGTTTTTAAAAAAGATAAATCTCTATCTATAATGTCTTTAGCTAAAAATTTCAGATATTTTAAATTAGTATTTGCAAAGCACATATAAGAGTTTACTGTACTAGTGTTATGGACTGCGTCTTCAAAGGAAAAATATTCTAAATTAGGGGCTTTTTCAATTCCTTTTAAATCTTTTAATCTTGTAAAGTCTGAAATAGCAATCCCTTTTAAATTTGTATTATTTGTCATATCCCATAATTTAGTAATTCTTTGGTTATGAAAAAAATATATAAACTCTAAATTAGGAAGGGTTGAGAGGAAAGACCAATCTTCAACTAATTTATTTTTAAAAAAGCGGATAGCTTTAATTTGACTCCCATAGTTTTTTATAAAATATTCAAAGGTAGCTTGATTTAAGCCTGAAATTGTAAAAGTATCAACCTTAGGATATTTTTTTAAAACATCAATATCACAAATAGAAATTTTCCCACCACCAACATCCATTTCCTTTGGGTGGATATGAAGAGCTTTGTGTATTTTTCTTTTTTTGCAGTAATCCCAGGTACCTGAAATAAACTCCTTAAAATTTTTAGTCGTTACTATCATTTATAACACCCCTAATATAGTTATGTCCATACCTTCCCTTATTTTTATATAATAAGTATATTTTTAGCCCCAGTATCTTCACATATTTTTTTTAATTTTTCCATATATTTATCAGAAGGGGAAATATGATTTTCTAAAGGACCTTTAACTCCAATATTTCTAAATTTAATTAGTTTGTATAAGATGTCTTTATTATAAGTAGCAATAATTTTTCCTACATTTGATACAGTATATTCATTATCAATAATACTTGGAATAATAACGCTTCTAACCTCTATTAATTTTTTATTTTTAAGAGCAGTTTCAAAATTAGAGAGTATTAAATCATTATTTACTCCTGTTAGAAGTTTATGATCTTCACTTTTAAAAGCTTTTATATCAAACATAAACCCCTCTATTATTTTTTCAAGGGAAATAAAAGCTTCCTTAGAAAAAAGCCCATTTGTGTCAATGTATACACTTATATTTTCTCTGTGAAATAAAGAGGCCAGATCTATTAAAAATTCCAGCTGAGTAGTACACTCTCCTCCAGAAATGGTGACTCCTGATATAAAGGGTTTATATTTTATACATTCGTTGAAGACTTCCTCTGCTTTTACTTTTCTAACCCCTTTTATATTTTCCATGTCTTTTCTTTCAATGGTTTCAGGGTTATGGCAATAAAGGCAGTTCATATTACAGCCTTGTAAAAATATAGCGCATCTATTCCCTTTCCCGTCTACGCTAGAAAAGGGGATAATTTTTCTTAAATATCCATACATTAATAATTTACTTTTCTATCTAAAGCCTTGCTTCCTTCAGATGCTCCTTTACCTAAAACTGCGGCTCCATTTAAAACTTGGCTTTTATTTCTAAGCTTTTCTATATCTGATTTTTTTACTAAATATCCTGTAATTCTTACAACATCCACATCACTTAAGTAATGAGAAAAATAACGCATTCCAATATTAAAAGCACCCTTGATAATGTCAAGGACATAAGCAGGGTTATTTTTTACACTTACATCAAAGTTGAAAATATCTCCTGTTCCCGTTGGGAAGTATTTATGGAATGGGGCAGACATAATCACTTGATTTTCAATAGTTGGTTCTTCTAAAACAGGGATTCTAGTTCCAGGGGAAGTGTCTGTGTCGTCATCAATTCCAACTTGAGCGTGTAGTAAATATTTTCCTTTAGAGGCGTATAAATATTTATTTTCTTTTTTATTTACTTCCTCTTGTAATTTGTCCATAATTTTTATTCCAAGGGTATTAGATTCTTCACAGTGCCCAAATTTTTTGTCGTTTTCCATATATTTATTTACAGCTTCTGCAAGGCCTACCATTCCAAACATAGCAGTAAAGTTTTCTATATCAATTAATCCCTCTTTTACTAAAAAGTTTTTATTAAAAAAATGAGTTTCTTCAACTAAAAATTTTATTCTCTCATCCATATATGTAGCCATTACGTCTACACTTTTAGGAATACCCTCATTTAAGAAGTCATCTAGATTATCATATAAATCAGATAATTTTTTTAAATTAATTCTAGTGAGAGTATAACTACCTCCACCAATATTTAGCCCATTATAACAACTGGCAATAGCATAGTTTTCTCCAAGTTCTAAGGAGAACATTTTATGGTTTGCAAAGCTTGGTTTTGCTACTTTAAAAGCAGTATTTATACAGTCAATAGCAAAATCATCACTAGTTTTTTCCATATCGTATTTTAGTGTTATATTAGGAATAGAATTACTTAACTCTCTTTCTGCTTTTAATATAAGTCTTGCTGCGATATTGTCTTCAGGACCAATATTTCCATGGCAAAAAGAATCTGTTATAGTTCTATCTATATAAGTTAAAAACCTTTTAATTGCACTATAAGCTTCCTCTTCATCTTTTACAAAAGGAAGAAGAAGTTTGTCAATATTTCCTATGTAAACAGGGAAGGTTGTAATAGAAGGAACATGTCTATAAAGGATTATCAAATTATTTATAGCCTCGTGGATATCACTAGCAGGAGATAAGTTTAAAAACTCACTTCCATTTTTCATAAATTTTTCATAATCAGGAACAATATATCTCGGTCTAAAAGGAGCATTTCCCTCATATAAGTCGCAAATTACCTTCTTGTCAATTAAGTCAAGTAGTTCCTTTGGTTTATTTAATACATTTATAGTGTTTTCTGCATTTTTTGCTAGGCTATTTACAATTTGTTCATATGTTAAGGACTCATCTTGAATGATCCTTAAAGCTTCATTTGTTACCTCTGCCATTTTCTTTACCTCCCAAATAGTATATTATATCTATATTATACAACTATTATACTATATTGCAAAATACAAGTTGAAAATAAATAATAAATAATATAAAATAATACTATTATATTAAAGTTTTTGTTATTTCATTATTTTAGAATAGAGGTAGAATATGGTTTTTCAATTTTTTAAGAATAGTAAAAAGAAAAAAAAAGTAGGGCTTTGCTTAAGTGGAGGAGGTTCTAGAGGGTTTGCTCATATTGGAGTATTAAAGGCATTTGAAGAAAATGGAATAACCTTTGATGCTATTAGCGGAACTAGCGCAGGAAGTATCGTTGGAGGAGCTTATGCTCTTGGGGTGAGCGCTGATAAGATGAAAGAATATGCTATGGATATTAGCTATACAGATTTTTTAAATATTGCAAAGAGCAAGGAAGAAGTTAAGGAGAAGGTAGAAGATAAAGAAAAGAAATTTTTTAATTTCACTAAATTTTCTC
>CAYJAA010000025.1:13697-15367 GCA_964368185.1 uncultured Lachnospiraceae bacterium
GTAATAGAAAATTTATTTATTGATTTGTGTGGGGATAAAACCTTTGAGGATACGAACATTCCTCTTTACATAGTGGCTGTAAGTTTAAAAGATGGGAAGCAAGTCGTACTTAGAGAAGGGAGCATAGCCCTTAGTTGTAGGGCAAGTAGTAGTGTTCCAACAGTATTTACACCTACTCCAGTAGAAGATATGATTTTAGTTGATGGTTATGTTTTAAATAATTTACCTGCTGATGTGCTAAAGGAAGAGGGAATGGATATTGTAATAAGTGTTGACTTAAAAGACAGTTCTACAGTTGGGACAGATAGCACTAAATATATGGATGTTGTTTTTGCGACTGTTGATATTATGGCAACAATGGGTAGTAGGGCAGGGATTGAGTCTTCTGATATTATTATTGTTCCTGATATAAAGGGAAAGACAGGATTTGATTTAAAAGATGAAACAGTACAGCTTTTATTTAACGAAGGATATAAAGCAGCAATGGCGAAAATGCCTCAGATAAAGAAATTGTTAAAAATGCCAAGATAATTTTTTTAATAAGGGTTTTTGTTTTATGAATAAAAAAACATATTTATAGGGAAATACAAATAAAGAAACTTGATAATCAAAAGAAAGGAATGGTAAGAGCCATTCCTTTTATTTATATATAATCTTTCCTTTATTAAAAAATAACCGTTCTTTTGATATCAAAAGAACGGGAAATACCCCTTTTTTTGGCAAAACGGGGGGTAAAAGCCTATTATATTTTCCATAAATATTAAGTCCGACCAAAATTACTTCAGAGGAATTTCTTCGTATTAGGATATGCCATAGGATTTTACCCCTATGGATACCTTACTCTAAACCTTACCCACCAAGTTAAAATACACATTAAATTGTTTTTGTGACAAATTTTCAAGTGTTAATTCCTCAAAGGCTTTGCAAAATAGTTTATCTAAATCTACAAGGCCTCTTTTGCACTTATCAAGCTCTTTTGATTTAGTCGACAAATCCTTTTTTACTTGTGGCATAGCCCTTGATATTGACCTATTTATAAACTCTTGCCTGTGAGCCTTTACCTCCCTTGTGATTCGTCTTATCTCTCTTAGAACAATTTCATTTAAAGCAGTAACCTTAATCATGTGTGGAATACACTCTTCATTATCTTTTCGATATTACTGCAAACATAGTTGCTTTTTTATTTCACACTTAGTTTCTAATATCTTTTTTTACAAAAAAGAAACAACCAATCAAACTGATTACTATAGCGATTGCAACTAAAGCAATTGCGCCTAATGTCAAATTCAAATCATATCCCATTCCCCAAACGCTATTGTATAAATCAGGTACTAATCTAATCATACCAATATTCATATATGGAAGAATACTGTTTCTTACAAGCTCTGACGAGATGAAAAATGCTCCAATAGGTGCTGATAGCATATAAAGTAACATTGTTACGCCAAGTGAGAATATAGCACTTTTTGTTACCCCAGAAAGTGTTATGAGTAATGCAATAACAAGTGCCATACCACCAAGTGTTACAACTATTTCGCTTGCAAGAAAGTAGAAGTAGTTATATGTGCTCAAAATATCACCAGATGATTTTGCAACATCTATAGAAAAGTCAGAAAAACCAAATATAATTCCAGAGGTAATCGTACTAATCACAGCAGAAACAATCACAA
>CAYJAA010000026.1:0-1848 GCA_964368185.1 uncultured Lachnospiraceae bacterium
AGAGCTTTTATGAAAGAGCAAACGAAATAATAAAAAATAAAAGACAGGCATCATAGTAGCATACTGATAAAGAAACCTCATAATCTAAAAGAAAAAGGAATGCCAAAAGCCATTCCTTTTATTTATATATAATCTTTTCTTTATAAAAAAAATAATTGTTCTTTTGATATCAAAAGAACGAAAACTACCGCTTTTTTGGCAAAACGCGGGGTAAAAGCCTGTTATATTTTCCGTAAATATTAAGCCGCCCAATGATTCCCTAACGGGAACGGCCAGCTTTGCTTTTTAAAAAAATAAAAAGCACCATATTTACTACTTATATAATATTATTAATAAAGTGCATTATGGTACTAAAGTAAAACTGCCACTACAAGTTTAGGCAGTGACAGCTTGTTTCTTTACTGGCAGGCGTATATACCTGTCTTTATTTTTTAATATAATTATTCATAAAGCTTTTTTAAGCTAAGATAAAAATTTTTAACACTACGGTCTCCATTACTGTCTGGAAATAGACAATGAGGAATTTGATTTGCCTTTTTATGTTTTGCTATACAAGCTTTACAGTTTCCATATAAAGGACAGCCCTTATTTATACAAGGGCAAAAGTCTTTATTTTCCATAACAATTCTCCTATATCACAAATTGATTTTCTTTATTATAAAGGGTTTTATAGCCTAAGTTTAGGCAAAGGTAAACAGAAAGGGAAACAACAGCTGCTAGACATATATTTATTGAAATTTGATATAAAATAGCCGTTGTAGGAAGCTCTCCAGATAAAATTTGTCCTGTCATCATACCAGGAAGAGAAACTATTCCCATTCCTAGCATTGAATTTATAGTTGGTAAAAGAGCGGTTTCAAGGGCGCTATTTACAAAGGGTTTGAGTATATTTTTTGGTTTTGCACTTTGGTTTAAAAGTACCTCTATTTGAAGTTTAGAATCTTTAATTTTACTCATAAATGTTTTTACACCTAGTGTAATCCCAGTCATTGCATTACCTATTATCATTCCACTTATTGGAATTGTATACTGAGGGTTAAATATGCTTTGACCTATGACAACCCCTATAAAAAACATTATAATTAAAATAGAAGACAGACTAATTGAGGCAGCGATTATCACTTTAAAATCCTTGTTAAGCCCTTTGTTAACTGATAATATTCTATAAACAGCAAATACACTCATTAATATTACATAGGTACACACAAGTATAGGGGAAGGATTATCAAAAATATATGTTAGGACATATCCAGCTAAGGTAAGCTGTATTGTCATTCGTATACTTGCAATAAGTAGTAATTTTGTTTGATTGATTTTACTTACTTTCATAACTATTCCCACAATAATTAACAGGAGATAAATCAAAGCAAAATTAAATATACTAATTTGGACTGCATCATTCATATTGTTTTCCTCCTGTTAAATTTATAAGATTTTCTGCAAAGATTTCGGTGAGTTTATCATCATGACTTATTACAATTAAAGTTAGATTATTTTCTTTAATATAAGAAATAATACTTGATAATACCTTTATAGATAGGCTACTGTCTAAAGCTGAGGTTGGTTCATCAAGAATAATAGTCTCTCCACCCATTGAAAGGCATATAGCAATATAAACTCGTTGCTTTTCTCCACCAGAAAGGTTATCACATAGGGTATGAAGAGGGAAGTTGGCCTGTGTAATCTTTAAAAAAGTCATCATTTCTTCCTCTTTTAAAGGAGGATATTCACAGTAATCATAAAAAGTATTAAAATTTTCTTTTATAGATCCACTAAATAAAAAAGCATTTTGAGATATAAGCTTTACTTCTTTTCTCAAAGCTATACTATCAATGTCTTTTATATTCT
>CAYJAA010000026.1:1858-4762 GCA_964368185.1 uncultured Lachnospiraceae bacterium
TTCTTGCTTTTATAAAATATTTCTCCACTTATAAAATTTTCAGTTTTATTAAATAACTTTAAAAGAGTGCTTTTCCCACAACCACTTTTTCCCCTTATAAAGTTAATTTTTCCTTTAATTATATGAATATCATCATAAAATATAAGGTTTTTAAAATTTAGATTTTTTGTTTTAAACATATTTTAGCCTTGCTTTCTTAATTATATAAAGGTATAATATTATTATCGAATATAGATAACTAATATCAATATCGTATTTCGATAATAATATAATAACACAAGGAGAGTAAAAATGCAAGAGCCAATTTTAAGAAAATTATTTTTAGGATTTATACAAGTGCATATACTTCATCATGCTAAGAAAGAACCTATTTATGGCTCTTTTATGATAGAGGAGTTAAAACATCATGGATATGACATTAGCCCAGGAACCCTTTATCCAATTTTTCACAGCCTTGAAAAAGCTGAATTATTATCAGTAGAAAACCAAACTGTTAAAGGTAAAGTTAGGAAATATTATTCCATTACCAAAAAAGGGGAAACAATATTAACTGAAGCAAAAAAGAAGATTAAAGAATTAACTGGTGAGTTGTAAATATATAAAGTTATAAAAGCCCAAGATGTAAAAATCGGGGCTTTTTTTTGTGTTTATTAAAAGACATTTTCCTATATCAAAAACTCCTTATAAAAACAGTATTATTGACTATTTATTAAGGCAGTAGTATAATGGTTACAATATATTTCATAAAAAGATTAGTATAAATAAAAATACAAACACAAGAGAGGTATTATGAAAGGTAGAAAAATTGATCATATAAATATAACTGTACCAAATATAGAAAAAGCTATAGAATTTTACACAAATGTAATGGGCTTTGAAGTAGCAAATAGATTTAAAAAAGAAAAAGAATTTGTCTTTATAACAAATGGTGATATAACTTATGAACTTATGGAAAATCCTAACCTTAAAGAGGGAATTGTAGATCATATTGCTTATGTTTCTAAAGATATTGAAAAAGACTATGAACACTTTTTAAACTTAGGTCTTACAACTACTACCCTTAATTATGTAGACTTTTTATTTGAAAATGGGGTAAACTATTTCTTTATCAGTGGTGCTGGTAGTGAAAAAATTGAATTTATAAAAAAGAAGTAGGCTAAATAAAAAACTAATAAAATTATATTGACTTTTATAAGAAATTCATATATGATAGCTGTAATTTATTTAACTTTAGGAGATTATTATGATTAAGGTTGTAAGAAAAGATTTAAATGTTAATAAATCTTACGTAAGCTATTACTATAGCTTCTATTTTCTATGCAATGATAATCTAAGATGAGTCGTACTTAAAGGATAATTATAAATAAATCTATAATTTTGTACCAATAAACTCATCTTTATAAGGATGAGTTTTTTTTATTTAGGAGGATAATAATGATAGTTGTAGTAAAACCAAATATTAACGAGAAAGAATTTGAAAACCTTATTAAAACAATAGAATCTAAAAATGTTAAGACTCATATTAGTAGAGGTTCTGACTTAACGATTATAGGGTTAGTAGGAGACACAACTAATGTAGACAGTAAGCAAATTGAGGCAAATGAGCATGTACTTAGAGTTTTAAAAGTGGCGGAACCTTTTAAAAAAGCAAATAGGTTATTTAACCCAGATTCTAGTATAATTGATGCCTCAGGGGTGTTAGTAGGAGGAAAAAAACTCCTTGTTGCTGCAGGTCCTTGTTCAGTGGAAAGTAAGTCTCAAATTGTATCTATTGCAAAAGAGGTAAAAACTTCTGGAGCAAATATGCTAAGAGGGGGAGCTTTTAAGCCTAGAACTTCTCCATACGCCTTTCAAGGGCTTGAATATGAAGGCCTTGAATTGTTATTAGAAGCAAAAAAAGAGACTGGACTTCCTATTGTAAGTGAGCTTATGAGTAGTAGGGATTTAGATGTATTCGAAGAAAAAGTAGATGTTATTCAAGTAGGGGCTAGAAATATGCAAAACTTCGAACTTTTAAAAGCCTTAGGAAAAACTTCTAAAGCAATCCTTTTAAAAAGAGGAATGAGCTCTACAATAGAAGAGTGGTTAATGTCAGCAGAATATATTATGGCTTCTGGAAATGAGAATGTTATCCTTTGTGAGAGAGGGATTAGAACCTTTGAAACATATACGAGAAACACCCTTGACTTAAGCGCTATACCAGCAATTAAAAAACTAAGTCATCTTCCAATAGTTGTAGACCCTTCTCATGCTACTGGAAAGTGGTGGATGGTAGATTCTCTTTCAAAAGCCAGTATTATAGCTGGAGCAGACGGACTTATTTTAGAAGTACATAATGATCCAGAAAATGCCCTTTGTGATGGGGCTCAGTCCTTAAGACCAAGTGGATTTGATGATTTAATGATTGATCTTAAGAAAATGGCTAGTTTAATAGAAAGAGAAATTTAAGGTAATATGAAAAAAATTGATTTTTCTCTAAAAAATAATGAATATTCCATATATATAAATAAAGACAGTATTTATGACTTAGTGAATATTATAAAAAAAACAGGAAAATATAATAAAATTGTTATTATTAGTGATGAAAATGTAGGGGATATATACTTAAATAAGGTTGTTGACATATTAAAAAAAGGAAACTTTCTTACTTATAATATTTTGATTAAACCAGGAGAAGAAAATAAGAACTTAAGTACTGTAAATGAAATTTATAACAAGCTTATAGAAAATCATATTACACGAACAGATTTAATTATTACCCTTGGTGGGGGGATTGTTGGAGATATGGGAGGCTTTGTTGCCTCAACTTATTTAAGGGGAATTGATTTTATAAATATTCCAACTTCTCTTCTAGCAATGGTAGACAGTAGCATTGGAGGAAAAGTAGGGGTAAATTTAAAACAT
>CAYJAA010000026.1:4772-13385 GCA_964368185.1 uncultured Lachnospiraceae bacterium
AGCTTTTATCACCCAAAGGCTGTTGTTGTAGACATTAATTTTTTAAAAACCCTACCTATAAATAACTTTTCAGAAGGCATTAGTGAAATCATTAAATACGGGTTAATTTATGATGAAAAGTTGATAAACACTCTAGAAAAATATGATTTAGATACTATAATAGATAAGGTAGAGGACATTATAAGAAGATGTATTGAAATTAAGTGTGAAGTTGTTTTAAAAGATGAAAAAGAGTCTTCTCTTAGAATGATACTTAATTTTGGACATACTCTTGCTCATGGTATAGAAGTTTATTATAACTATGAAAAATATTCTCACGGAGAAGCTGTTGCTATAGGGATGTGTGAAATTCTTAAGATAAGTGAAGAAAAAGGTTTATGTAAGAAAGGTTTGACTAGTACAGTTAGTTCATTAGTAGAAAAATATAACCTTCCAACAAGGGATAAAAATATAAATAGTGATGAGTTACTACAAAATTTACTAAAAGACAAAAAAGCAAGAAATGATGTTTTAAATGTTGTTATTGTAGAGGATATTGGTAGGGTTTATATTAAAAAAGTAACTCTAGATTTTTTTAAGTAGTAAAGGAGAATACAGTGAAACACATAAAAATAACTCCAAGTAAGCTTTGTGGAAAAGTTAATATTCCTCCTTCTAAAAGTATAGCTCATAGAAGTATTATTTGTGCTAGTTTAAGTGCTGGAGTGTCAAGGCTTTCTAACATTGACTTTAGTGAAGATATTAAGGCTACAATTTTTGCTATGGAAAGCTTAGGGGCAAAGATTGAAAGAGGTTCTAGTGAGCTTATTATAAAAGGGATTAATAGCTTTTGTGGTATAGATAACATAAAAATAAATGCAAAAGAATCTGGCTCTACTCTTCGCTTTTTAGTTCCAATAGGAATGTTATTTGAGGGAAAAAAAGAGTTTATTTGTGATAAATCTTTACAAAAACGCCCTATGAAGCCATATTATGATATTTTTGATGAAAAGAAAATAAAATATGAGTATGATAAAGAAACCTTTGATTTATCAATATATGACAAGTTAACACCAGGGGATTTTTATCTAAAAGGGGACATTTCTTCCCAGTTTATTAGTGGGTTATTATTTGCTCTTCCTTTACTTAAGGAAAATTCTAAAATTATATTAAAATCAAAACTAGAATCTTCTTCATATATAGATCTTACTTTAGATGTAATGAAAGATTTTGGTATAAATATTACTCATAATAATTATAGGGAATTTTTTATTATGGGAAACCAAAGTTATAAAGAAAGAAGTTATACTACTGAGGGGGACTACTCTCAAGGAGCTTTTTATATATGCGCTAATTATTTAGGAAATAATATAGACATAAAAGGCTTAAACCCTTCTTCTAAGCAAGGGGATAAAGTGATGTTAGATATGATGAAAGCTTTAAAAGATAGGAAAGAAAATGTTTTTGATGTAGAAAACTGCCCTGATATTGTTCCTATTTTAGCTCTGGCTTGTAGTATTGGAAATAATAAAACAAAAATCGTTAATGCTAAAAGGCTTAGAATGAAAGAAAGCGACAGGCTTAGGGCTACAACAGTGGAGCTTAATAAGCTAGGAGCAAACATTAAAGAGCTTGAAGACGGTCTTTATATTAAGGGGGTATCTTCCTTAAAAGGAGGAGAAGTAGACTCTCATAATGACCATAGGATTGCTATGATGCTTAGTATAGCAAGTAGCGTATGTGAAAATGAAGTGATTATAAATGATCACTTAGCCATTAGAAAGTCATATCCTAATTTTTATAAAGATTTTCTTACTTTAGGAGGGAAGATACATGAGTATGATGTATAATTCAAATATAAAAATATCTATTTTTGGGGCTTCTCATGAGGAAATTATTGGGATTAGTATTGATGGAATCCCTAGTGGAATAGAAATTAATATGGAAGATATTTTATTTTCTATGAAAAGAAGACAAGGTGGGGATGAATTTTCAACAAAAAGAAAAGAAGAGGATATCCCTAAAATCATTAGTGGATATTTTAAGGGAAAAACCACAGGACAAACCCTTACTATGATTATAGAAAATAAAGATATTAGAAGTAAGGACTATGAAAAGAGTAAAAACTTAATGAGACCCTCCCACAGTGATTATAGCGCTTATGTGAAATACGGTGGATATAATGACTATAGAGGTGGGGGCGGGTTTTCTGGAAGGATGACAGCTTTGTTTGTTTGTCTGGGGGCTATTTTAAGAAAACTTTTAGAAGAAAAAGGGATTTTTGTTGCTGGAAGAATAAAAACTTTAAAAGATATAAATGATAGAAAAATTGAAGTAAAAGAAATTGATAAAGATTTGTTAAATAGGTTTTTAAGTAGTGATTTTCCAGCTCTAACCCCTAGTATTTCTAAAGAAATGAAAGAAGAAATTATTAAAGCAAAAGAAAAAGGGGATAGTGTAGGGGGGATTATAGAATGTTTTGCTACTGGAGTTAAAGCAGGAGTGGGAAACCCTTACTTTGATAGTATAGAAAGTAATTTATCAAAATTATTATTTTCTATTCCAGGGGTAAAAGGGGTTGAGTTTGGGGAAGGATTTGACTATGTAAAGTATTACGGGAGTGAATGTAGGGATGAATTTTACTATAATGAAAAAGGGGAAGTTTTAACAAAAACTAACTTTAATGGGGGAATTAATGGGGGGATAAGTAATGGAATGCCTATTCAGTTTTCAGTTGTTATTAAGCCAACTCCTTCTATTGGAATAAAACAAAATACAATTAATATAGATACAAAAACAAATGAAGATCTTTTGATTGTAGGTAGACATGATCCTGCAATTATTAAAAGGGCTGTTGTTATTATAGAAAGTATGATGATAATATCATTATATGATTTCTTAAGAGGTGATAGAGTTGTCTAATTTAGAAAAATTAAGAAGCGAAATTGATGAAATTGATGAAAAAATTATTAGCCTTTTAGGGCAGAGGATGGAAATAGCAAAAGAAGTTGCTTTTATAAAAAAAGAAGAAAATATTAAGGTATTAAATTCAAATAGAGAAAAAGAAATTTTAGATAATATACAAAAAAAAGTAAAAAGAAATTTAGGGGAATATATAAAGGAAATATATATTTCTATTATGACACAAAGCAAAAAATATCAAGAAAGCGTAATAAAGAACAATGAATAAATATGGATTAATAGGAAAAAAACTAGGGCATAGTTTTTCTCCTTTACTACATAAAACTTTCTCTCAGGAAATGAAGTTAGATTTTAAATATAACCTATATGAAATGGAAGAAAGTGATATAGGAAACATTAAAAAATTTATGAGTGAAAATAATATCAAGGGTCTTAATGTTACAATGCCTTATAAAACAATAATAATGGAACACATAGACATTATTGATAGTAAAGCTAGTAGTATTAATGCTGTAAATACCATTAAGTTACAAGATAATATTTTACATGGTTATAACACTGACTATAATGGCTTTTTATATTTGTTAAATGCAAATAATATAAATGTTATAAATAAAGACATTTATATTCTAGGGTATGGAGGTTGCAGTAAGGCTATTATAGAAGTATTAAAAACCTTATTTCCTAAAAAAATTACAGTTGTTTCAACAAGAAGTGTTTTAATTGAAGATGTTGAGGTAATTAGTTATGAAAAGCTTTATACAAAAAGTGGAGATATCTTAATTAATACTACTCCTGTTGGTATGTATCCTGATATTAAAGCAAGCCCTGTTTCTAGGGAGCTTATAGAAAAATTTGACACTTTAATTGACGCTATTTATAATCCTACTCTAACTAAGTTTTTATCTTATGGTGGTGATAAAACGTGTATAAATGGCATGGATATGCTAGTTATGCAAGGGCTTTACAGTCATAAAATATGGGATAATATACATATTGATGAAGAAGTCATTAAAGTAGTAAAAGATAAAGTTATTGGTAAAATATAATGAAGAAAAACATTTTATTAATTGGAATGATGGGGTGCGGAAAAAGCACTATTGGTAAGAAACTGGCTAAGGAAATTGGATATTTCTTTATAGATATGGATGAGTTTATTGAAAAAGAGGAAAATAAATCTATTTCACAGATGTTTCTTATAGGAGAGGATTATTTTAGAGAGGCTGAGAAGAAAGCTAGCAAGAAATTATCTACTTTAGAAAAAACTGTTATTTCTACTGGTGGGGGTGTTATTTTAAATCATGAAAATATGGAATGTTTAAGAAAAAATTCTTATGTTATATTTATAGAAAGAGATATTTGTGATATAGTATCTAAAGTTGACATTTCTAAAAGACCTCTTTTAAAAAAGGATCCTAATAAAATTTATGAAATATATGAAAAAAGATATCCACTTTATGAAAAATATAAAGATATAAAAGTAAAAAATAATAATATAAGTGAGTGTACTACTGATATAATAAATAAGCTTACAAATAAGGAGATATTATAAATGGAATTTAGGGAAATTAATAAATCCAACAAGTTGAGTATTGGAATTTTTGGTAGGGAGAGTACTGGAAAGACTTCTTTAATGAATTTACTGGCGGAGGATAAAATTTCTTTAGCTAGTAATGAAAAAACAAACCTTGTAGAAGTTAAAGAAATGGATTTAGAAGGCCTTGGTAGTGTAATTATAGTAAAATCACCAAATCTTTTAGACATTAAAGCTAATGAGGAAAGTGTTGTTATTCACAAAGAAGTAATTCCCTATATAGATATAGCTGTTGTTTTATTTGATAGCTTAGATATAGCTACAGAGCTACCTTGGATAGACTTTATGAAAGAAAATGGGGTTATTATCCTACCTGTTATAACAAAAGGGGATTTAATGGAAGAAATAAGTAATAAAAGTGTAATAATCGAAAAAGCTTTAGGGAGAAGACCTATTGTAATTTCAAATAAAAATAAAGTTTATAAAAATATGATAATTGATGAACTTTTATATATTAAATCCAGTGTTTTAAAAAAGTAAATAAATATTTTAGGAGTTTTAATATGAAATTAGTATCTTTTAATGTAAATGGAATTAGAGCTTGTATAAAAAAAGGATTTTATGATTTTTTTAAAGAAATTGATGCAGATATTTTTTCCATTCAAGAAACAAAAATGCAAGAAGGGCAAGAAGAGATTGAAAGTAGTGGATATTATCAGTACTGGAATAGTGCTATAAAAAAAGGATATTCAGGAACTTTAGTTTTCACAAAGGAAAAACCTATAAGTGTTAGTAAAGAGATGTCTATTGAGGAGGGAAGAGTTTTAACCCTTGAATATGAAAATTTCTATTTAGTAAATGTATATTCTCCTAACTCAAAAAGGGAGCTTTTAAGGCTTAGTGAGCGAATTTCTTGGGAAGAGGACTTTAGGAATTATTTAATTAACCTTGATAAAATAAAGCCGGTTATTATTTGTGGGGATATGAATGTAGCTCATAGGGAAATTGACCTTAAAAACCCAAAAACCAATACTAGAAATGCAGGCTTTACCATAGAAGAAAGAGAAGAGTTTTCTAAACTATTAGATAGTGGATTTATAGATACTTTTAGATATTTATATCCAAATAAAGAACATATGTATACTTGGTGGTCATATATGAGAAAAGCAAGGGAAAACAATGCAGGGTGGAGAATTGATTACTTTTTAGTCTCTGATAGGTTAAAGGAAAAAATCGAGGATAGTATTATATATTCTGATGTTTTAGGGAGTGATCATTGTCCTATTGGTCTTAATTTAAAGTAAATAATTATTTTTTTTATAAATAAAAGCAATAGAATATATAGTATGTATTGCTTTTTTTATTACTTATTGATATACTTTATATTGTGTCTAAATTTTTATTAAAAGGAGTAATTTAAGGTGAGTTTTAATTTTGATGAGAAGGTATTTAAAAGAATATTTACAAAGGAGCTTTTAGAGGATAATACAAAAACAGTGTATGATCTTTTTGAGTATAAAAAAGTAGATGCCCTACTTATTGACAAAGCAAGTGGGAAGACAATTATCGATATGAAAGACTTAGAATTTCCAGAAAGTTACTCTAAAAATGCTTGTAATATTATTGCAAGTAAATATTTCCGCAAGGCTGGAATTGATGATGAGAAGGGGTATGAGTCTAGTATTAAGCAAGTAGTAGATCGTATGGTAGGATTTTGGGCTGATTCTCTAAAAGATGAAGGTCTTATAACTGAGGATAGTCAGTATCAAGTTTTCTATGATGAAGTAGCTTATGCTATGTTAAGTCAAATGTGGGCCCCTAATTCGCCTCAGTGGTTTAATACAGGAATAAAAAGAAATTATGGGATTACAGGGGAAAGTGATGACCTTTATTACTATGATTTAGTAGAAAAAGTTGTTAAAAAAAGTAGTGATAGATATGAAAGAACCCAAGCCTCAGCTTGTTTTATTCTATCAATTAAAGATACACTTCTTGGAGACAGCTCTATTAGTGAACAATATGTAACTGAAACAAAGTTATTTAAAGGGGGTTCTGGAGTTGGAACAAACTTCTCTTCCCTTAGAGGCCTTAATGAAAAGTTATCAAGTGGTGGTGTTTCTTCAGGAATGATGAGCTTTTTAAAGGGCTTTGATAGAAATGCAGGAGCTATAAAAAGTGGTGGAACTACAAGAAGAGCTGCGAAGATGGTTATTGCAGATATAGATCATCCTGAAATCGAAAGTTTTATTACTTGGAAATCTAAAGAAGAAGATAAAGTAAGAGCTTTAGGGAAAATGGGATATAGTATGAGTATGGATGGGGAAGCTTACCAAAGTGTTAGTGGACAAAATGGAAATAATTCTGTTAGGGTAAATAAAGACTTTATGAGTAAAGTTTTAGATTTAAATGAAAACCCAGACAGCGATTTTTCTTTAAAGGGTAGAGTTGATGTAGACACAAACAAAAATTTAAAAACAAAATATTTATGGGATTTAATTGTAAAGTCTGCTTGGGAGTGCGCTGATCCAGCCCTTCAGTTTGATGATATTTTTAATGATTGGCATACATGTAAAGGTGGAGAAGATGGAGATGAGGGAGCTAAACATAATAGAATTAATGCTACAAACCCTTGTAGTGAGTATGCATTCTTAGATGATACAGCTTGTAACCTTGCTTCTATTAATATATATAAATTTTATGACAGGGAAAACAAAAAGATATTAATTGATGAATATATACATTTAATTTCCCTAATTCAGTTAGTTTTAGAGTCCTCAATTCATAAAGGACAATTCCCAACAAAAGAAATTGCTAGAAAAAGTCATTTATTTAGAACAACAGGTCTTGGACTTGCTAATGTGGCTTCTTTACTTATGGTCCTTGGTGTTCCTTATGATAGTGATGAAGCAAGAAATGTTTGTGGAGCTTTAGCTTCTATTATGACAGGTCAGTCTTATTTAGTTTCTTCTTATATGGCTGAAAAATTAGCTCCATTTGAGAAATATGATATTAATAAAGAGCATGTAATGAAAGTTTTAAGAAATCATGCTAGATGTGCTCTTACCCTTGAAGATAGTTTTGAGGGGCTGTCTTATTCTCCTATGAAGCTTGATGAAGATTTACTTCTAGGACTTAATTTAGAAAATGTTTTTAGTACATGTAAAAATGTATGGAATAAGGTTATTACCTCATGTGAAAAGTATGGGCTTAGAAATGCACAAGTAAGTGTTATTGCTCCAACAGGAACAATTTCCCTTGCTATGGACTGTGGAGCTACTTCTGTAGAGCCATTTTATTCTCACATAGTTTATAAATCTCTTTCTGGAGGTGGTATCTTAGAGCTAATTAATCCAGTTATCGAAGATGCCCTTTTAAATTTAGGATATAAAGAAGAAGAAATTACTGATATTCGTGAATTCTTACTAAGAAAAAATGAAGATGGAATGTTTGTAAATTATTCTTTGCATAATGCTCCATATATTAAAAAAGACCATATAAAAATATTTGATACAGCCACAGAGATTTCTCCAAGTGGACATGTTTTAATGGTTTCAGCAATTACTCCTATGATTAGTGGTTCTGTTTCTAAAACAGTAAATATGCCTTTTACTGCTACAATGGAAGATGTTAGCGATATATATAAACTAGCTTACGAAACAGGAACAAAATCTATTTCAATTTATAGAGATGGTTGTAAAGCCTCTCAACCCCTTAATACTTCAGTTTTAAAAGAAGAAGATACTCTTGAAAATCTTTCTTATAAAGAGTTACTTTTCTATGCAAAAAACTGTAAAAAAGGTGTACTTAATAGACTAAAACCTGACGGTATGAGAGTTAGCAGAACTCATGCAGCAAAAATTGGAGATATTGAACTATATGTAACTATTGGTTTTTATAGTGACGGAAGAATGTCGGAGCTTTTTGTTTCAACAGACAAAGAGGGGACAGTTGTAAAAGGCTTGCTAGCCTCTTTATCAAAAACAATATCTAATATGTTACAATATAATATTCCAGCAAAAGAAATTGCAAGACTTTTAAGAGGTCAACAATTTGAGCCAAGTGGCTTTGTTGGAAGACATCCTTATATAAAAAATGCCTCTAGTATTGCAGACTTACTAAGTAAAATTATTGATATTGAACTTGGAGACTTTTCTAGAGTCCAAGTAAAGCCAGATACA
>CAYJAA010000026.1:13395-15093 GCA_964368185.1 uncultured Lachnospiraceae bacterium
TTTCAAAGTGTAAATACAGATGTAAAAACACAAGATGTAAAAGAAGACATAGAAGAGGGAGAAAAGGTATATGGGGAAGTTTGTCCTACATGCTCTTCTGATAAATTATTTAGAAATGGTACATGTAAGGTGTGTAGAGAGTGTGGCTCTACTACTGGATGTAGTTAAATAAACCTAAGGTAGGACAGTAATGGATATTATAAATTTAAGTAAAGACATTAAGCAAATAAAACTAGGAAGTAAAACAATTACTTTAATTGGAACAGCTCATGTTTCTAAAAAAAGTGCTTTAATTGTTGAGGAAACTATTAGACAGCTAAAGCCAGATAATGTATGTATAGAGCTTGATGAAAATAGATATGAAAATATAGTTAATAATTCAAATAAATGGGAAGAAACAGACCTGATTAATGTAATTAAAGAGAAAAAATCTACTTTTTTACTGATTAATCTTATACTATCTTCCTATCAAAAAAGGCTTGCAGCGGAGTTTGATATAAGTCCAGGGCAAGAGATGATTGCAGGAATTAACACTGCAAAAGAAGTAGGTAGCGAAATCACCTTAGCAGATAGGGATCTTAGAACTACTTTTATGAGAATTTTTAGAAAAATCACTTTTATTGAAAAGATGAAAATTTTAATAGGTGGTGTTAGTGGTGCTTTCGAAGAAGGAACATTAACAAATGACGATATTGAAAATTTAAAGGAAAGTGATTTTATAGAAAATGCTTTAAATGAAATGGGAGCAAACTTTCCAAGTATAAAAACATATCTTGTTAGTGAAAGGGATGAATATCTTTCTCATAAAATCAAAAATGCTAGGGGAGAGAATATTGTTGCTGTAATTGGAGCAGCTCATATGGAAGGGGTTTTAGAGAATATTGAAAAAGATATTAATATTAAAGAACTTTCCTCTATCCCAAAAGCTAGCCCTATTCCTAAAATAATAGGCTTTTCAATTCCTGCTATTATTATTATCATGATTGTTTATTCATTATTTTCTAATTTTAGCACAGGAGTTGATCAAATTAGCAGTTGGTTTTTTTATAACTCTGTTTTTAGTGGTCTTGGGGCTTTAATAGCAGGAGGTAGCATATTATCTATTATTACTGCTTTTGCTGTAGCTCCTATAACTAGCTTAAACCCTTTAGTTGCAGCAGGGTGGTTTGCTGGAATTGTAGAAATTTTTGTTAGAAAACCAAAGGTAAAGGATTTTGAATCTTTAAGTGAAGATTTAGAATCTATTAAAGGGCTGTGGAAAAATAAAATTACTAAAGTTTTATTAATTACGATTTTTGCTAATATTGGAAGTATGCTTGGTACTTTCCTTGCAGGGGCAGATATTTTTTCCAGCTTCTTTTCTCTTTTTAAATAAATAACAAAAAGGAGAATATATGGATATTTTAATTGTTGGTTTAGGCTTAATTGGTGCTAGTTTTGCAAAAAGCCTTAAAAAAAATACGAATCATAAAATTCTTGGATATGATATTTCACAAGAAGTATTATCTTTAGCCTATAAAGATAAATGTATCGATAAAGTTGCAAATAAAGAGGACTTTAAAAGGGCGGATATAATACTTATAGCCCTACATACAAAGGAAACTATATCTTTTGTTTTAGAAAATATTGATTACTTTAGCCCTAAAACTATAATAAGTGATGTTTGTTGTGTTAAGGTAGATATTATAAATAATGTTG
>CAYJAA010000027.1:0-14379 GCA_964368185.1 uncultured Lachnospiraceae bacterium
AAAAGAACAATTATTTTATTATAAAGAAAAGATTATATATAAATAAAAGGAATGGCTCTTGCCATTCCTTTTATCTTTTTAGATTATAAAGTTTTTTTATTAGTATTCATATATAGATATAGTATTTTGGATATAGTATATATATATTAAATGCTAGGAATAGAGTCCAGTCCCCCTAAAACTTCGCTGTCTTCAATTTTCTTATCACTCATTGTTCCTTCGTTATAGTTCATATAAGCTTGCATGTCAAAGTATCCTGTTCCTGTAAGACCAAAAATTATATTTTTATGTTCTCCAGTTTCTTTGCATTTTAAAGCTTCATCTATTGCAACTTTAATTGCGTGGCATGATTCAGGAGCTGGTAAAATACCCTCTACTTTAGCAAATAGTGTTCCTGCATCAAAAATAGATTTTTGAGACACTGCTCTTGCTTCGTCTATAATTTTATCATGATATAATTTTGATACAATAGGGCTCATTCCATGATATCTAAGTCCACCACTATGGGTAGGTGCTGGAATAAATCCACTTCCTAAAGTATACATTTTTGCAAGAGGTGTACTCTTTCCTGTATCGCAAAAATCATAAACATATTTCCCTTTTGTCATTGATGGGCAAGATTCTGGCTCTACTGCGATTAAATATGGACTAGCTTTACCTTTGATTTTGTCTCCAGCAAATACTCCTATAAGCCCTCCAAGGTTAGAACCTCCTCCAGCGCAACCGATGATAATATCTGGGGTGATGTCGTATTTTTCCAGTGCTTTTTTTACTTCAAGACCTATAACACTTTGATGTAGCACTACATGATCTAATACAGAACCTAAAACATATTTATGTCCTTTTGTTACTGCCTCTTCTACTGCTTCAGCAATAGCACACCCAAGACTTCCTGTTGTTCCTGGAAATTCTTCAAGGATTTTTCTTCCTACATTTGTAGTATTAGATGGAGAAGGGATAACCTCTCCCCCATAAGTTTCAATAACTGCTTTTCTATAAGGCTTTTGCTGAGCTGAAACTTTTACCATAAAAACTTTAAGAGGAATTTTAAAGTAAGCGCAAGCCATAGAAAGGGCTGTTCCCCATTGTCCTGCTCCTGTTTCTGTAGTAAGACCACTAACCCCTTGTTTTTTTGCATAATATACTTGAGCTGCTGCAGAGTTCAGTTTATGAGAACCAGAAGTGTTTGTTCCCTCATGTTTATAATAAATATGAGCTGGTGTTCCAAGCTCCTTTTCTAGGCAGTAAGCTCTAACTAGAGGTGAAGGTCTATACATTTTATAAAAATCTTGTATTTCCTGGGGAATATCAATATATCTATCTGTTTCGTTTAATTCTTGGTCTATAACCTCATCACAAAATATAGGCTTTAGATCCTCTTTTGTAATAGGTTTTAGGGTCCCTGGGTTTAAAAAAGGTTCATGTTGCTCTACCATATCTGCTTTTATGTTATACCATTTTTTAGGCATCTCATCTTCACTTAAATAAATTTTGTAAGGTATTTTTTTCATAACATTTTCTCCTTTTAGTATTTTTTTATAAAAAAAACTCTTATCCCTAAGAAAGGGACAAGAGTATTTAATCCTGCGGTACCACCCAAATTAGCTTTTATTAAAGCTCACTTATTCCATGTACTAACATACACGCTTCCTTGTTAACGAGTGAAGTTCCCGTCAGCTATTAACTGCCCTAATAAGTCCATTCACTAAAATTACATTTGTTAATTTACACCAACCATTAACTCTCTATAAAATGTTTTTTTTCTAGCTACTCTTCTTATATCTTTGGTTTGATATTTGCTAAATGATACTACTTTTTTCCCCCCTTGTCAATAGTTTTTTCTTTTTATTGAGAAATTTTTTTTTAAGTGATATAATATTAAAAGACAAATTATTTGATTTTTAGGAGAGTATTATGGATATAAATGTAAATGAAATATATAAGTCTTATAAGGATTTAGACCAAAAAGAAGTAACTCTAAAGGGCTGGATTAGAACTATTAGAGCTAGTAAAGATTTTGGTTTTATAGAACTAAATGATGGAACTAACTTTCAAAATATTCAAATCGTAATTGGAAAAGAAAGCCTTGATAATTTTGAAGAAGTAAGCAAATATTCTATTAGCAGTGGTATAGAAGTTAGTGGGGTTCTTGTTTTAACTCCTGATATGAAACAAGATTTTGAAGTACAAGCTAGCCTTATAAAACTTTGGGCTGCTTCAGATAGTGACTATCCCCTACAAAAAAAGAGACATTCCTTTGAATACTTAAGAGAAATTGCTCACTTAAGACCAAGGGGAAACACTTTTAATGCTGTTTTTAGACTTAGGTCCTTAACTGCTTTTGCTATACATGAATTTTTTCAAAATAGAGATTTTGTATATGTAAATACTCCTCTTATTACAGCAAGTGACTGTGAGGGGGCTGGGGAAATGTTTAGGGTAACTACTATGGATATGAATAACCCTTTAAGAGGGGATGATGGAAAGATAAATTATGGTGAAGACTTTTTTGGAACAGAAAGTTTTCTAACTGTTAGCGGACAGTTACAAGGGGAAGCTTTTGCCCTTGCTTTTAAAAATATTTACACCTTTGGCCCTACATTTAGAGCTGAAAACTCAAATACTGCTAGACATGCCGCAGAATTTTGGATGATTGAGCCAGAAATTGCCTTTGCTGACTTAAAAGATGATATGCTTTTAGCTGAAGATATGATGAAATATATTATAAATAACGCTTTAAATAAAGCAGAAAATGAGCTTGCATTCTTTAATCAATTTGTAGATAAAGGCTTAATAAATAGACTAGAGGGAATTGTGAAAAATGAGTTTGAGAGAGTGTCTTATACAGATGCTATAAAAATTCTTGAAAAAGCTCCTGTTTCATTTGAATATCCTGTAAGCTTTGGTCTTGATTTACAAACAGAACACGAAAGATATTTAACAGAAAACTACTTTAAAAAACCTGTATTTGTAACAGATTATCCAAAAGATATTAAAGCTTTTTATATGAGGCTAAATGATGACGAAAAAACTGTTGCAGCTGTAGACTTACTTGTTCCTGAGGTTGGAGAAATCATTGGAGGAAGTCAAAGGGAAGAAAGATATGACATTCTAGATAGAAGAGCAAAAGAGTGCAGTGTAGACTTATCTCACATTGATTGGTACAAAGACCTTAGAAAATATGGTGGGGTAAAACATGCTGGTTTTGGTCTTGGTTTTGAAAGAGCGATTATGTATCTTTCAGGAATGAAAAACATTAGAGATGTTGTTCCTTTCCCAAGAACTGTTAAAAATGCAAAGTTTTAAAGGGGTTTTAGCTTTGAAATATCAAATCTATTCCATAAAATAGAATATTGATAAATAAACTTTAAATTTAAAAAAAAACAAAGGAATGGCTTTTGCCATTCCTTTAATTTATATATAAGCTTTCTTTTATAAGAAAGAAAATAATTGTTCTTTTGATATCAAAAGAACGAAAAATACCGCTTTTTTGGCAAAACGCGGGGTAAAAGCCTGTTATATTTGTCGTAAATATTAAGCCGCCCAATGATTCCCTAAAGGGAAGGTTCTGCTTTGCTTTTTATAAAATAAAAAGCACCATATTTACTACTTATGTACAATTATTTAATAAAGAAGTATTATGATACTTAAAGTAAAACTGCTACTATCAAAAAAATCGATTGTGGTATTTTTTTACTAATAACCCCATGTAGAGAATATTTTTACATTAAATGCAAATACTCTTTAAGAGAAAACTTAAGGAGTATTTTTATGAAAAAAAATAAAATTTTATTTGTAATATTGATCATATCTTTTATTTTTACAAATTTGGGGTGTAGCACTGTTACTAAAAGCTATACTTTAGGAGAGGAAAATAACTATACCACAACACAAATCCACAAAGGTGGAGATTTAGTTGATGAGGAAATAAACTTAAATAAAATATGGTATAATTCTTGGCTTGGTGACTATAAAGTCATTTTAGAATTTGATAAGACAGAAAATATGCCCATACATCAAGTAAGCTATAATGAAGGGACAAAGGAAATTATTGTTGTAATTTCTCAGGTAATAACTGAAAACACTGAAATTGAAAATTATGAAGATCATAAGATGATTGAGAATATTTCTATTAATAAAGTGTCAAAAAATAATCCTATTATTAAAATTGCTCTTAAAGATGATATATCTTATAGAATAGATGAAAGTTGTGAAGAGGGGCTTATGGTAATAAATCTTAAATAAATTTTTCTTTTTTTACCCCTAGATTTATGACTTGTTTCTTTTTATTTTTTCCATATTGCATGGTCATATACTCTGTACCATAAGTTTTTTCTATAAAGGCTATTATCACTTCTGATTTATCAACCATCCATTTATTGGTTTCTACTCTTTTATGATAGTTTACCTCATAGGAAAGACCTCCTGTGTAAAGTATTCCATCAAAGTTTTCAAATGTAAAATCTTCCCCTTTATCAGGAATATAAGAAAGTATTAAAAAAATTTTTATATGAGGATATTCTTCCTTTGCTTTTAATACCCCCCACTTTGCTATTTTGTCAAAGCATCCACTGTGTCCAACATAAAAAGTATTAATTCCCTTTTGGATAACACTTTTTATTTTTTTGTAAGTAATATCTATGAAAATCCCATCAACATACTCTTGCCCGAGAAAACAACATATTTTTTCTTTCATAATCAAACCTTTCCTATTTACTACTTGTAGGTGTATGTATGGATTTTACACACCTATGTTATATAATACAAGATTTATCACATAATATCAATGTATATATTTACCTGTAAAGAAAAATGTCAATAAAAGATTATGATTATCCTAAAATAACCGTTCTTTTGATATCAAAAGAACGAAAACTACCGCTTTTTTGGCAAAACGCGGGGTAAAAGCCTGTTATTATTGCCGTAAATATTAAGCTGCCCAATGATTCCCTAAAGGGAACGGCCAGCTTTGCTTTTTATATAATAAAAAGCACCATATTTACTACTTGTATCTTAATTTATTAATAAAGTGGAGTAATATAACTATGCTTGGTGTTTTCTTATAATATCTACATGTAATATGAAATATTTCTTTAGATTATAAATTTGTAGAGACATATCCCCTCCCTTTTCCCTTGCGTTAACCATTATAGCCTTGTATAATAATCATAAAGATTAATACTTTAGAATAGGAATTATTTTTAAAAAAGCTATTTAGCTTATATAAAAGGAGGCAGGATCATGTTTAATATTTTTAAGAAGAAAACTAAAAAAAAGAAAAAACCCGAAAAAGACCCCACAGCTATCTTTCGCTGCCATAACTGTGGATGCGAAAGAGAGGTTTTCCTTTGCCCCTCCTCTATTGGGGGAATACCTTGCCCTGTGTGTTTTCATAAAATGACAATATATTCAAAAATAGAAAATAAAGAAAAAAATTAAAATAGGATTTATGCTACTTACTAAAACAATCTACAACAGGAGGCAATTATATATGAAGGATTATATGAACGAAAGTATTCTAGCAAATTATTTTAGAGGTATAGAATCGGTAGGAGGGAAAATCTACTTTGATGAAACGGGGCTAGTTTTTAAATCTCACTCTCTTAATATTCAAACAGGACAAACTCGTATTGATTACTCCCAAATTGCTGAGGTGAAAAAAAGAAATACCCTTGGTATTATCCCAAATGGTATGAGTATCATTACAAAGGATAATAAAATTCATAAATTCGTTATTTATAATAGAAGTAATGTTATAAAATTTTTACTTGAAAAGATATAAATAAAATTTTTCCACAATAAAAAAGAGGCTTAATTTTTTTAGAATAGAGCCTCTTTTTTTATATATTTTAGTATGTAGCGTGAAAAATTTGATAGCTCAAAGGGGGATATAAGGCTATTTTAAGGTATAACAGTATCTATTTATCCACTTTTGTATGCACATATCAACAAATTTATCCACAAAATGTAAAATTTTTATGAATTGTTGCCTTTTTTATGTAAAAAACCATAAAAAAATGTTTTTTATTATAAAATAAATACTTTTTTTATTATAATCCCCAACTTATCAACTTATCCACAAGTTTTATAATTTTAAGGGATAAATGTAATAAATAAAAGCACATTTAAGGGAAGATTGGGCGCCCTTAATATTTACGGAAAATATAATAGGCTTTTACTCCCCGTTTTGCCAAAAAAGGGGTAGTTTTCCTTCTTTTGATATCAAAAGAACAATTATTTTTTTAATAAAAGAAAAATTATATATAAATAAAAAGGAATGGCTTACACCATTCCTTTTTATTTTAAATTATAAAGTTTCTTTATTGGTATGCTTATATAAATATCCTTTATTTTTATATCATATCTACCATAGTTGCGCACATAACTGCTTTAATTGTGTGCATTCTATTTTCTGCCTCATCAAATACTTTAGAATGCTTACTTCTAAACACCTCGTCTGTAACTTCCATTTCCTTTAGTCCATACTTTTCATAAACACCCTTTGCAACCCTTGTGTTTAAATCATGAAAAGCTGGCAGACAGTGTAGGAAAATTACATCTTCATTCCCTGTTTTTCTAAGCATATCCATATTTACTTGATAGTCTTTTAAAAGATTTATTCTCTCTTCATATTTATCTTCTTCTCCCATTGAAACCCAAATATCTGTATAAATAACATCTGCGTCTTTAACCCCTGCTTCAATATCATCTGTAATAGTGATTATGCTACCACTTTCCTTTGCTACTTCTTTCATTTCATTTACTAAATCTTCACTTGGTTGTAGAGATTTTGGTGCAACAGCACTAAAGTTCATTCCTAGTTTTGCACTCCCTATTAAAAGAGAATTAGAAACATTATTTCTAGCATCCCCTACATAAACTACTTTTATTTCATTTACTGGCTTATCTACATTTTCTAAAATTGTTAAAGCGTCAGCTAAATACTGAGTTGGGTGATAAAGGTCTGTTAAGCCGTTCCAAACAGGAACCCCTGAATACTTTGCTAAGTCTTCTACTGTTTCTTGAGAAAATCCTCTAAATTCTATTCCGTCATAAAATCTACCTAGCACTTTAGCTGTATCTTCTAAAGATTCTTTGTCTCCCATTTGAGAATTTGTAAGGAATGTGCTACATCCCCCCTCGTCAAAAGCAGCCACCTCAAAAGCGCATCTTGTTCTTGTTGAAGTTTTTTCAAAAAGTAACACAATGTTTTTACCCTTTAATAAACCTCCCTTTATTCCATTTTGCTTTTTTAGTTTAAGCTCCATAGATAAGTTTAATAAATATTCAATTTCTTCTTTACTAAAGTCTTTTAGAGTTAAAAGACTTCTTCCTTTTAATGATATAGCCATTATTTATCTCCTTAATTTATAAATTTTCTCTTACTAAAGGCATACTCATACACCTTGGGCCACCCCTACCTCTTACTAGCTCGCTACCCTCAATGGTTAAAACCTTTATATCATTTTTATCTAAAATTTCATTTGAAATTTGATTTCTATTATATGTGACTACTACTCCTGGGGCGATTGCAAGAGTGTTTGTTGAATCGTTCCACTGTTCCCTTGCTGAGATTACAGGGTCATCTCCTCCACTTAATATAAGATTAACTCCCCTTAAGTTTAAAGCTTTAGAAAGTGCGGTTTTTAAATCTGGTTGATTTTCAAAGAAAAGACTTTTTCCATTTTTAGAAGATATTTCAGTGACGCTAATATCTTTTAATATATTTGGGAAAATTACAAATTTGTCTTTATCTACCATAGTAAATACTGTGTCAAGGTGCATAAAAGCTCTAACATGAGGTATTTTAATTGCTAAAACTTTTTTAATTTTACTACTTCCTAAAATTAAATTTCTTGCTAAAGCCTCAATTCCCTCTATAGAACTTCTTTGAGAAAATCCAACAGCAACAACCTCTTCACTTAATATTAATACATCTCCCCCCTCTAAACTCATCTTCATAGCTTTATTATCGTAATAAACTGGGGAGCCTGTAAAGTCTTTGTGATATTTATGGATAAGTCTAAGGATTAGGCTTTCTCTACTTCTAATAGGATTTTTCATCTTACTAAAAGCAATTCCATTATTTATAACAACACTAACATCTCTCATAAAATATAAGTTTGGAAGTGGCTTAAAGTAATAGCCATATCCGTGGGGCATATATTTAAATAAACTCTCTTTTTTATCTTCCCACTCCCTTATGCTAAGACCAGAAATTATTACCTTTGCTAAAGTGCTAGGATTAAGGCCCAGTAAATACTCCCTTAGGGTATCTATTACACTTTTATCATAACAAACTTCCACTTCTAAAATATCTTCAACAATTTCTTTTTTTGCTTCCATATTTAAAAGGACATCTTTTAAATAGTCCTTTGTATAAACTACACTAGCTCCGTTACTTTCTAGTAAGTCCCGAAATCCGTCATGTTCTTTTCTCATTCTTTCCATCCAAGGAATATCATCAAAAAGGACTTCCTCTAAATCATCAGGACAAATCCTATCTAGCTCAAAACCTGGCCTATGTAGCATTATTTTTTTTAGTTTTCCAATTTCATTATTTATATTTAAATTTTCCATTTGATACCTATCTTTTATTTTCTCTTATTTTTTGGTATACTTAAAGCTCAAGATATATTGTAACATAAGTATAATAAAAAATAAAATATATATTTTATGTATTATAATGTAGATAAATTTATAAATGTAAATGAGGTAAAAAAAAATGTATCCAAAGGTAAAGATAAATTTAGAGGGAATTAAAAATAATTTAGAAGTTATTTATGATATATGTAGTAGTAAAAATATACAAACTGCTTTTGTTACAAAGGTTTTTACTGCTGATAACACTATTTTAGACTACATTTTAAAAGATACAAAGCTTAAGATATTAGCAGATTCAAGAATAGAGAATATAAAAGCCTTACAAAAATACAACTTAGAAAATTGGCTTATTAGAATTCCTATGAAAAACGAACTTGAAGAAGTGGTAAAATACTGTGATGTATCTTTAAATAGCGAACTTGAAACCATAAAAGAATTAAATAAAATAGCTTTTTCACAAAATAAAATACATTCTATTATTTTAATGATTGATCTTGGAGATTTAAGAGAGGGGTATTTTGACCTTGACTTATTATATAAAGATATTGAAAAAATATTAACCCTTAAAAACATTCATATTAAAGGGATTGGAACAAATTTAACTTGTTATGGGGCAATTATCCCAAAAGAAGAAAATATGAAAGATTTATGTATTATAAAAAAAGAAATTGAAGATAAATTTAATATAACCCTAGAAACAATTTCTGGGGGAAATTCTAGTACATTTACTTTAATAGATAAGGGAGAAAATACTCACTGTGTAAATAACTTAAGACTTGGTGAAGTGATTTTATTTGGAAGGGAAACAAGTTATCATAAAATTATTAAAGGAACAAAAGAAGATAATTTTATCTTAGAAGCCCAAATTGTAGAGCTAAAGGAAAAGCCTTCTCTTCCTATTGGAGAAATTGGCTTTGATTCTTTTGAGGGAAAACCTACCTTTATTGATAAGGGAATTATGAAAAGGGCTATTCTTGGAATTGGAAGACAAGATATAGACCCTCTTACAATTGACCCCCTTGATACGGATATAGAAATCTTAGGGGCTAGTAGTGATCATACAATTTTAAACTTAACAAATTCAAAGAAAGAATATAAAGTGGGAGATATTATCTCTTTTAAACTTTCCTACGCTTCTACTCTTAGGGTAATGACTAGTAAATATGTAGAGAAAGAATATGTACAAATCCCTTAAAATATGCTATAATACTGTGTTATAAAAAATACTAAAGGAAGTAAATATTGTGAGCTTAGAAAAGAAAAAAGTAAACAACAACAACAAAACCAAAGAAAAACCTAAAGCAGGCACTCAAAAAAAAGGAAACTCTAAAGTAGATACAATAAAAAATGAAATTATTGGTATAATTATCTTATTTATAGGGGTATTTTTAATATATACTTTCTTTTCTTCTGACAGTGGAGTAGTTGGAAACGCTATTAACTCTACTATATTATTTTTCATTGGAAGTGTTGGGATTATATCTTTTGGTATAACTGCTATAATTTTTGGAGCTTATTTAGTGTTTAAATTTAGACCTTTTGAAGATATGAAAAGTAGCTTCTTTTTACTTGGTATCTTAATTCATATATTAGTTATGTTACATATAAACGACCCAGCTTATATAGATTTTGAAGTATTAAATCCACAGCTTTATTCTACTGTTTTTGAAAATGGCGCAAGGGGTGGGGTTGTTGGAATTGTTTTAGCAAATGTATATACTACTTTATTTTCAGCTACTGGATCTTATATATTATGTTCTTTTGTTATATTGTTATTAACACTCCTTGTATTTAAAAATCAAGTTGTATTATACGCAAGAAAACAAAAAATATTAAGAGAAAAAGAAAAAGAAGAAAAGCTAGCGATAAAAGAAGATTTACTTAAAGAAGAAATTAAAGAAAGACAAGAAAAAATAAGAAATAAACAATTAAATAAAACTAATGTTAAAGCTAGTGCTAATACTCCTATTCCTACAAATCCATATGACGAGATGGTGAAAAATGAAGAGATATTAAAAGAAGGGGAAAAGAAAAAAGAAGAAAATTCTTCTCCTATTATAAAAACATATAAAGAATATTTAAAAAATAAAAAAACTTCTAGAGAAGATCAAGAAGAGGCAAGTGAAGATGTTGTAGAAAAATTAGACAATGCTAAAAAAGAGGAAGTAAATTATAAATTCCCTCCTGTTTCTTTACTTGTTAAAGGAAGTGACAAAAATGCTTATGGAAAAAAAGAAGAAATCTTAAGTAATTCTTCTCTCCTTGAACAAACCCTTGATAACTTCTCAATAGGCTCAAAAGTAAGTCAAATTAGTGTTGGCCCTACTGTTACAAGATATGAACTACAGCTAAACCCAGGAATAAGAGTTAGTAAGGTTGTTAATTTAGCTGATGATATTGCTATGAGCCTTGCTGCTGGTTCTGTAAGAATAGAGGCCCCTATCCCAGGTAAAAGCGCTATTGGAATAGAGGTTCCAAACAAAGATGTTTCTGTTGTTCATTTTAGAGAACTGATGGAAAGCGAAGAATTTAAAAAACATCCATCAAAAGTTGCTATTGGTCTTGGAAAAAATATCACTGGGGACATGCTTATTATGGACATTGCAAAGCTTCCTCATTTACTTATTGCTGGAGCAACAGGTTCTGGAAAAAGTGTTTGTATAAATGCTGTTATAAGCTCGATTTTATATCACTCAAGCCCTGAGGATGTAAAGCTAATTTTAATTGATCCTAAAATGGTGGAACTTAGCGTGTATAATGGAATTCCTCATCTTATGATACCTGTAGTGACTGATCCAAAACAAGCCGCAGGAGCATTAAACTGGGCTGTTAAAGAAATGCAAATAAGATATGATCTTTTCGCTCAAAATAGAGTAAGAGATATTACTGGATACAATAAAAAAGCCTTAGAAAATGGTGAAGAAAAAATGAGTCAAATCGTCTTAGTTATAGACGAGCTTGCAGATTTAATGATGGTTTGTGCTAGAGAAGTTGAGGCGGCAATTTGTAGGCTTGCTCAACTGGCAAGAGCCGCAGGGATACACTTAGTCCTTGCTACTCAAAGACCTTCTGTAGATGTTATCACAGGACTAATTAAAGCAAATATCCCTTCAAGAATTTCATTTTCTGTATCTTCTCAAATAGATTCTAGAACTATATTAGATGCTTCTGGAGCTGAAAAACTTCTTGGTAATGGAGATATGTTATATTACCCTGCTGGTTCAAGTAAGCCTGAGCGTGCTCAGTGTGCTTATATTTCTGATAGTGAAGTAGAAAAGCTTGTAGACTTTGTAAAAGAAAAGCAAAAAGTTATTTATAACGAAAAAGTTTTAGATGAAATTGTTAGGATAACACCTGATGATAATAAAGTTCCAGTAGACACTGATATGACAGATACTATGTTAAACGACTCAATTAAAATGGCTTTTGAGCTAGGAGAGATCTCCACTTCTATGTTACAAAGAAGGCTTAGAATTGGTTATGCAAGAGCTGGAAGAATTATTGACGAAATGGAAAGTATGGGAATTATTTCAGCTAAACAAGGAAGTAAGCCTAGAAAAGTTTTAATAAAATATGATGACTTCTTTGGAAGTATAGAAGATAATGCTAGGGAAGATTTAGAGTATGAACAAATCCCACTAGAGGAAATAGAGTAAAATGAAAAAAGTTTTTATTTTAACACTAGGGTGTCCTAAAAATGTAGTTGACAGCGAAAATATGGATTTCATATTAGATGAAGCAGGATACGAAATAATTTATGATGAAAATAAAGCTGATATTATTATCATTAACACTTGCTCTTTCATTAATGACGCAAAAGAAGAATCTATTGAGGCAATTATAAGGGCTGTTTCTTTAAAGGAAGAAAATGAAGATTTAAAAGTTGTAGTAACTGGCTGTCTTGCCCAAAGATACGAAAGTGAACTTCTTAAGGAAATTCCTGAAGTAGATGCTTTTATTGGAACAGGTAGATTTTATGATATTGATAAATTCTTAGCCCTTTTAGAAAAAGAAGACGGGGTTATTGTTGACACTGGAGATATTAACGCCCCTATTACTGAAACAGGAAGAGTTTTATCCACTTATGACCACTTTGCTTATATTAAAGTTTCTGAGGGGTGTGATAAAAAGTGTACTTATTGTATTATTCCTAAAATTAGAGGTGTTCAAAGAAGTAGAAAACTAGAAGATATTATCTCAGAAGCAAAAGACCTTGCAAATGGTGGGGTTAGAGAAATTATCTTAATTGCTCAAGATGTAGGAGAATATGGGGTTGACCTTTATGGAAAAAGAAGCTTAAACCTCCTTGTTGAAAAATTAAACGAAATAGAAAATTTAAAGTGGATTCGTATAATGTATATATATCCTGAAACTTTAGAAGAAGATTTAATACGCTCTATTAAAAACCTAGATAAAGTGGTAAAATATATCGATATACCCCTACAGCATATTAATAATGATATACTAAGAAAAATGGGGAGAAAGACTTCTAGGGAAAAAATAACTGCTCTTATTGATACCCTAAGAAGTGAAATAAAAGATATTAAAATAAGATCCACTTTTATTACTGGATTTCCTCACGAGACAAAAAAACACCACGAAGAATTAATTGAGTTTTTAAAGGAATATAAGCTGGATAGAGTTGGATTTTTCCCTTATTCGAGGGAAGAGGGAACGGTGTCTTACGGTTTTGAAAATCAAGTTGAGGAAGATGAAAAAATTAAAAGATATCATGAGTTAATGGCTGTTCAAGAAAAAATTTCAGAAAAAAACCTAGAAAGTATGTTAGACAAAACCCTTGAGGTTGTAATTGAAGAAGAGGTTGAGCCTCTTACTTATATTGGAAGAAGTTATCTTGACTGTCCAGAAATTGACGGGGCAGTTTATGTTTATTCTAAAAAGAAGCTTGATATTGGAAGCTTTTATAATGTTTTAATTAATGATTCTATGGAATATGATTTAATTGGGGAGGTTTTATAATGAATTTAGCAAATAAAATAACTATGGTTAGGATATTATTAATACCTGTTTATGTTGTTTTAATGATTTTAGAAAATTATTACTTAGCAGGGGCTGTCTTTATCTTGGCATCAATAACAGACTTTATTGACGGACACATCGCAAGAAAATACGATATGGTAACAGACTTTGGGAAGTTTACAGATCCTTTAGCTGATAAGCTACTAGTTTTAAGTGCTTTACTTGTCTTTGTAGAAGTAAGTTTAATCCCAGCATATATTGCTATTATTATTCTTTCTAGGGAAATGGCGATTACTTCCCTTAGAACTATGGCGGCTTTAAAGGGAAAAGTTATTGCAGCAGACAAGTTTGGGAAAATAAAAACTGTGTTTCAATTAAATGCTTTAATCCTTATGCACTTTATGGAGCTTGGTAGTTTTATCCCTACCCTTTCTTATATCTTATTATACATCGCTCTTTTCCTTACTATTCTTTCAGGAATTAATTACTTTATTGTTAATAAAGATGTATTTTAAAATAAGAAATACTTCCCTTATATAGGGATACTGCTAAAAAAAATTTATAATCTAAAAGACAAGGGAATGGCAAAAGCCATTCCCTTTTTTTATGTATAATATTTTTATATGTTCTTTTGCTATCAAAAGAACGAAAAATACCCCTTTTTTGGCAAAACGGGGAGTAAAAGCCTGTTATTATTTCCGTAAATATTAAGACCTCCCAATGTTCCCTTGCGGGAACGGGAGGCTTTGCTTTTTATAAAATAAAAAGCACCATATTTACTACTTATATAATATT
>CAYJAA010000028.1:0-14221 GCA_964368185.1 uncultured Lachnospiraceae bacterium
AACTTTCGCATCAATTCCCATTTCCTTAGCTTTATTAAAAGCATTATATAAAAGTTCAAAATCAGCTATTGGAGCAAAGTGTCCTCTAACATTATATTGATCTTGGAAAGAAGAATTTGTTGAAGCTCCTTGAGCTAGGACTACATCTCTAACTTTTACTTTATCGCTATATCCTCCACAAGAACCTACTCTAATGATAGTTTCTACTCCATAAAATGAAAACAGTTCGTAAGAATAAATAGCGATAGAAGGAATTCCCATTCCAGAACCCATAACAGAAATTTCTTTGCCTTTATACTTCCCTGTATATCCTAACATGCCCCTTACGCCATTAACCTTTACAACATCATCTAAAAAAGTTTCAGCTATAAATTTAGCTCTTAGTGGGTCTCCTGGCATTAAGACTGTTTTTGCAAAGTCTCCTAATTTTCCTTCGTTGTGAGGTGTTGAAACATTTTTTTTACACTCACATCCATGCATTTTTAATTCACTCATATAATACCTCCTAAATTCTATATGCTTTTTTGATATCTCTTATAGACATTAATTTTTTTATAAGAGAAGTTACTTGATCTAAATTATTAACATTTATAGTTATATTTACAATACATTTATTTTCCTTATCAAGTTCAGCAGCAAAACTAGTCATTTGAATTCCCTCATTACCTATTAAAGAACTTATTTCACTTACTAAATTAGGTCTATCACTTGCTATAATTTTAAGATTTGTTGAAAAGAAATCTTTATCGTTATTTGTATTATTCCAAGAAACATTGATAAATCTTTTTTCATCTAAGTTATTATTAATATTCAAACAATCTGATCTATGAATAGCAATTCCTCTTCCAACAGTTATATATCCAACGATTTTATCCCCATAAACGGGGTTACAACACTTAGAGAAAACTACAGCTAAGTCATTATACCCTTGAACATTAATAGCATTACTATTTTGTTTTTTAGTATATTTAGTTAATTTTACTTCATTATCTTTTTTATCTTCTTCTTGAAATTCTTCTTTGAAATGTTCCTTTATTCTTTGAACTACAAAACCATATTTTATCCCACCATATCCAATAGCAGCGTATAAATCATCTAGGGAACTAACATTAAATCTTTTCTTTATAAATTCTATATGATTTGGTTTTGTCATCTCAGAAATGGTGTGACCTATTTTTTTAACTTCTTTTTCAAATAAGTCTTTACCTCTGGATATATTTTCGTCTCTATCTAGCTTTTTAAAGAAATTTCTAATTTTATTTTTCGCATGAGAGCTTACGACTACATTTAGCCAGTCTCTACTTGGACCTTTAGAGGCAGAAGACGTTACAACCTCAACAATGTTTCCATTTGTAAGCTTGTGAGTAAGAGGAACCATTTTCCCGTTTACCTTAGCCCCGATACATTTATTTCCAATATCTGAATGGATTCTATAAGCAAAGTCAATAGGGCAAGCCCCGCTTGGTAACTGTATTACTTTTCCATTTGGAGTAAATACAAAAACTTCATCACTAAACAAATCTACTTTTACTATATCTAGAAATTCTTCTGTATTTTTAACATCGCTGTCAAATTCCATTAACTCTCTAATCCAAGTTAATTTTTTTTCAAAGGAGTCATCTTCTTTTTTTCCTTCTTTATATCTCCAGTGAGCGGCGATCCCATACTCAGAAGTCCTATGCATTTCATAGGTTCTTATTTGAATTTCAAAAGGCTCAAAACCTTTTGAAAATACAGTTGTGTGTAGGGACTGATACATATTTGCTTTTGGTGTAGCAATATAATCTTTAAATCTTTTAGGGATTGGATTCCATAAGGTATGGGACAGACCTAAAACCCCGTAACAGTCATTAACATTATCTACTAAGATTCTAATTCCAAACAAGTCATAGATTTCTTCAAAATCTTTTCCGTTTTTCATCTTTTTATAAATACTATAAAAATGCTTTGGTCTACCCTCTATTTTTGCACTAATATTAGCGCTAGATAGTTTTTCTTTAAGCTTTTCAATAATTTCGTTAATATATTTTTCTCGCTCTTGTCTTTTTAGGGATATCTTTCTTCCAATATCATAATAAGCCTCTTCGTCTAAATATCTTAGGGATAAGTCTTCAAGTTCCCATTTTATTTTAGATATTCCAAGTCTATGAGCGATAGGAGCATAAATCTCTAGTGTTTCTAAAGCTTTTTCCTTTTGTTTTTCTATTTTCATAGCTTCTAGGGTTCTCATATTATGGAGCCTGTCAGCTAGTTTAATTAAGATAACCCTTACATCTGAAGCCATAGCAATAATCATTTTTCTTAAACTTTCAGACTGTCTTTGCTTTTTATCAGCAAAATGAAGTTTTCCTATTTTTGTAACTCCGTCTACCATATCAGCAATATCTTTTCCAAAATTCAAGTTAACTACTTCATAAGTAACAAAAGTATCTTCGATAACATCATGAAGCAGGCCTGCACAAATAGCTTTTATGTCAATTTGCAAGTCTGCTAAAATATAAGCTACTTCTAAAGGGTGATATATATAAGGCTCTCCAGAGTATCTACTTTGATTTTCATGGGCCTCCAGGGCAAACAAATAACATCTTTCGAGTAATTCGAAATCACACTCAGGATTATACGATTTAATTTTATTTTCTAATTTTGATATATCCATTTTACCCTCCTTATATATTTACATAATCTTACCATAAAAACCCTTTATAAACAACTCTATTACATATTATTCCATAAGAAGATATGTTATATTTTTTTATATAAATATGTTTTTTTAAATTTTTCTTAAAGCTAGATATTAGAAAAAGAAAACTATATAAAAAAGCTATAAAGAATATTCTTTATAGCTTTTATTAATATATAAATTTGATTTTTATAAATTCTTTTTATGATCAAATTCAGGAACTATTTTATTAAGTTGCTTTAATATATTTTCTTTATCTAAATTTTTAGCGTAGGAAGATAATATTTTTATTTCTTCCATTAAAGCATCAAAGTCCACTGTCTCAAAAGGCTCTATGAATATTTTTTCAAATTTTGTTGATTGTAAGTCATTATTTATAAGAAGTTCTTCATATAATTTTTCTCCAGGTCTAAGTCCACTATAAATAATATCAATATCTTCATATGGAACCTTACCATAAAGTCTTATAATATTTTCAGCCAGTTCCTTTATTTTTACTGGACTACCCATATTAAGAACGAAAATTTCCCCACCTTTAGGAATAGAGCCAGCTGTTAAAACAAGGGAAACAGCTTCTCCTACAGTCATAAAAAATCTAGTTATTTCAGGGTGAGTTACCTTAACTGGACCCCCTGCTTCAACTTGGCTTTTAAATAAATGTATTACTGAACCGTTAGAACCTAAAACATTTCCAAAGCGAACAGCACTAAAAATTGTATTAGATTTTTTTTCATAAGATAACATTAATTTTTCACAAATTCTCTTAGTAGTTCCCATAACATTTGTTGGGTTTACTGCTTTATCTGTTGAAATTAAAATACATCTTGCTACATCATATTTATAACAGCTATTAAAAACATTCTTTGTTCCTTCTACATTATTTTTAACAGCTTCTTCTGGATTAGTTTCCATTAAAGGAACATGTTTATGGGCTGCGGCATGAAATACTACTTCTGGCTTGTATTTACTAAAGATAGACTCGATTTTATCTTTGTCCCTAATTGAAGCAATTTCAACATGTAAATTAAAATCATTTCCCTTTGCATATTTTATTTTTTGTTCTATTTCATAAGCATTATTTTCATATATATCTAAGATAATTAACTTTTTAGGATTACAATTACTAATTTGATAGCAAAGCTCGCTTCCAATAGAGCCACCTCCACCAGTAACAAGGACTACTTTGTTTTTAAGATATTCTAAGTCTTTATGTTCTTCAATATCAACAACATCTCTTCCAAGTAAGTCTTCGATATTAATAGGAGCTATCTTTAAAGGTTTTTTAAGATAGTCATCATAAGGCTTTGTTATAATTTTTATATCGTTACAAACTTTTGTACACTCAACTAAAATATCTTTTTTACTTTTTTTGTCAATATTTACAACAGAGAAGAAAATAGTTTCAATTTCATAGCTATTTACAATATTTGGTATTGTTTTTGTTGTTCCTAAAACTTTTATTCCTGCGATTTTACGGTTTATTTTTGTAGCATCATCATCAATAATTCCAACTATATTATAATTGTGATATAAAGAAGAATTTTGATTGATTTCTTTAATTAGCATCTCACTTGCTTCCCCAGCCCCAATTATTAAAACTCTTTTTCTTTTTGTATTACTGGAGTTTGTTTTTAAATCTACTCTTTTATAGTATAAGTAATATACAATTCTAGAAAGAAGGATTATTACACAAAAAGATAATGATAAGCAAAGGGAGAAAATGAAATTTGGCTCATTTGAAAATACCCCTATTATAGCAAAAGAGGTTATAGGTATTGCTAGAGATAATCCAGCTAATGTTCCTAAGTCTTTTATATTTATATATCGCCATATTTTATTATAAATTCCAAAACCAACTAGCATAAATAAAGCAATAAGCCCAGTTATAGAAAAGAGTATCATGCCATTTTTTGTAAAGTTAAAGACAATGTCTCCTGCTGTAATGTATTTAGCGATTGTCCAAGCTATAAAAAACAAAGTTATATCAATTAAAACAAGTAAATTTTTTCTTTTAAACATTTTATCCTTTACCATATATATCTTTCAATTATTATTACAAATTTGTGTCTTAAACACACTGATTATATTTTATCACATATAATTTAATAATTCTACATTTTTTTAATGGAATATCAGGATTTCAGCACATCATTTGTTGATTTAAAGTGGAGTTTTGCTATTTTTTTAAGCTCATCTCTCCCATGTTTGTCTACAAAATCTCTAGCAAAGTCAATTACATGGCCACCAGCCCCAAGAGGTATTTTTGTTTTATATTCCTGACCTATTTTAGCCATGTGTCTAAGTAGGGAATCTCTAGCTAGTATACTCGCACAAGCAACAGCTATATTTGCCTCAGCATTTGTTTCAAATTTTATATTTAAATTAAGATGCTTTAAACTCTCTTCTATTTTTTTAGTTTGCCCAAATTTATCAACAAGCATATTTTTAAAGGGCTGTTTATCATAAACATTTTCTATTACTTTTATATGAGCCATAGCAAGTATTATATTGATATTATTTATCTTTTCATATAAATTATTATATTTTTCAGGAATAATCTTCATAATAGAATAATTTTTTGTCAGCTCTTTTATTTTCTTTGCAAGAACAACAATTTTTTCATCTGTTAAATTTTTGCTGTCTTTCACTCCTAAATTTTTTAATAGGTCATATTCTTTTTTATCTAAATATATAGCGCAGACTATTAAAGGAGCTAAATAGTCGCCCTTACCAACTTCATCACTCCCGCAAAGCCCTGGGGGCATTAAAGGATAAACTTCCCCACCAGTATTTTTATTACAGCTCTCATCTTTAAAATTTAAAATTTATTCTTTTAAATCTTCATCTTTAAGCTGGCTTAAATCTAGAGTTATCCCTTTTTTCTTACTTTCATATATTCTTATTATATTATCGTTAATGCTAAACTGAATTCCATAGGAAATTTCTTTAAAAATAGTAATATTATATCCTTTTAATAGGCAGTATTCTTTTATTTTTTTATATAAATTTTCCTTACCACTCATTTTTTTCTCCTATATATAGCTTACTTGTAGTATACAAACTATAGAGTTAAAGCTTATTTATTTTTACTTAGTGTTTATAAAAAAAGGAACGATACAACGCTCCTTTTTTATGAAATATTTCTAAATACATTTACTTTTTTTTAAGATATAGGTTTTGCAAAAATCATTCTACCTGCAGCAGTTTGAATAACACTTGTAACAACAGTAGCTAACTCTTGACCTATTTTATTTTTTGCACCTTCTACTACAATCATTGTTCCATCTTCTAAATATCCAAGACCCTGAGAATTTTCTTTTCCTTCTTTGATAACTTTCACAAGAAGCTCTTCTCCTGGTAGAAGTAGAGTTTTTACAGCGTTAGACAAATCATTCGTATTTAAAATTTGTATACCTTGAAACTGGGCTACTTTATTTAAGTTATAGTCATTAGTAACAACTTTTCCATCAATATCAATAGCAAGTTTTAATAGTTTTGAATCTACCTCTGTAATATCATCATAGTCTTTATCTAGTAAAATAACTTCAATAGATAACTCGTTTTGTATCTTGTTTAGTATATCAAGGCCTCTTCTTCCTCGGTTTCTCTTCATATTGTCAGTAGAGTCTGCAATTTGTTGCAGTTCCTCTAATATGAATTTAGGAATTATAATAGGTCCTTCAACAAAACCACTTTTTAAAATATCAAAAATTCTTCCGTCTATGATTACACTTGTGTCTAAAATTTTTGAATATCCAATAGGTAGCTTAGGGCTTTTTTTAGGATTTTTAGGTTTAACTTCTCTAATATTAAGCTGGTTTAAGAAGTTTTGCAAGTCATTAGTTTTATAAGAAGCTACATATGTACAAATATAAACAGACAAGACATAAATTATAATTGTAATTGTAGAGCTTATAAAGCTTGGTAGCATAAAGCTAGCAATAGGAATACTTAAAAGGGCTGCAATGATAAGCCCTATAATCCCACCTACAAGCCACATTATTATTTGTAAAAAAGTGATAGTTTTCGCATCACTTAAAGCTTCTTTAAGTAATTTACTAAGTAATTTTGCAATAAGGGGTATAATAACTAAAAATATAAATCCAAATAAAATTCCCGCAAAAGAACTGAAAATTAAAGAAGGGATAGTCCCTGTAATGTCTATGCCTAATCTATCTTCCATAACACCGGATGTGATTAGAAAGCTTCCAAGCTGTGAACCAACAATTAATCCTAATATAAAGTTTATAATAGCATATACTTTTTTCATGTTTTTTCTCCTTTCTTTTAAAATATATTGGTATAATACAATTTTATATCATTTCCCTCCTCATGTAAAGGTTTTAAAAGGAAATATAATACAATTTTAATATGAAATATTTTTTTCCATACCAACACTTCTTAAGGTAAATTTTAAGAAGACAAATTTTAACATTTATTTAAAAATAAATCAATAGAAATTTCATTATAATATCTTTATTTTTGTATTTTTTTATAAAACAAATGTAATATTTAAAAATAAATATGGTAAAAAGCTTTAGTTTTAATAAATATTTAAGAGGGTATGTAGGGGATAAATATTGTACACAACTGCAAAATATGCTATAATTTTAAAAAAAAATGTCTTGTATCTTATTTTATTAAAAAATGAATTTAGGAAGTTAAAAGAAAATATATTAATGAGATTTCACTTAATAAAAAAGGAAATACTTAGCTTATATTAAATGTAGCTTATTTTAAAGGACTAGGTTTATTTATATGTATTATAAGAACGAGAACGGAGGTAGAAATGAAAAAAATATTTAAAGATATGAAACAATTCACTTTTATGAGCATAATGTTTGCTCTAACACTTTTCTTTACATTTACAATAGGGGTACTGCCTGGAAGTTTTGCTTCTTTTGCGGTTTTAATTTTTGTTCCTACGATTATTACATCAATTATTTATGGACCTTTAGCGGGAGGCTTTCTTGGCATGCTTGCAGGAGCATCTACTTTTCTTAGAGCAATTTTAATGCCTTTATCTGTTTTAGATCCACTTTTTATAAATCCACTGGTTTCAGTGCTTCCAAGAATTATAGTTGGGATCTTACCTTATTATGCATATAAGTTAACTATGAGACTTATTAAAGATGAAAGTAAAAAAAATACAATCTCAAGTGGGGTTGCAGGATTTGTAGCAAGTATATCAAATACATTTTTTGTTATGCTAATGTTATATTTACTTTATGCAAAACAAGTTGTGGAAGCAGTAGGGGCTAGTTTCTCTACATTCTTAGTAAGCATAATATTTACAAATGCGCTACTTGAAGCAGCAGTAACAGTAATATTTACTGTAGTTATTATGGTTGCATACAATAAAATTAAACAAAAAGAGATATAAAATATGATACTTGTTATAGATGTAGGAAATACTTCAACACAGCTTGGGATATTTAAAGGGGATGAACTTATTCACAACTTTAGATATTTAACAAAAGAAAAAAGAACATCTGATGAGCTTGGTATGTTATTTTATTCTTTCTTTTCAACTTTTAATATTGACTATAAAGAGTTTGAAGGAGTTATTGTATCAAGTGTAGTTCCTGATGCAAATTATTCCCTTTTAAATGCTATTAGGAAATATTTATATAAAGAATGTATTATTGTTGGGAGTGGAATAAAAACAGGAATAAATGTTCAAACAGATGACCCTAGAGAAGTTGGAGCAGATAGAATTGTTGATATTGTTGCGGCGTATAATTTATATGGGGGGCCGGCTATCGTAGTAAACTTTGGAACAGCTACAAGATATGATTATGTAGATAAAAATGGGGCATTTAATGCGGCTATTACTTCTCCAGGAATTCAAATTGCTGCTGACGCTCTTTGGAGTAAGGCTGCAAAGCTTCCTAATATTGAAATTAAAAAGCCAGATAGTATTTTAGCGAGAAATACTGTTAGTAGCATGCAAGCAGGCCTTGTTTATGGATATATAGGCCAGTGTGAATATATTATTAACAAGATTAAAGAGGAAGTTGGTATTTCAGATATTAAAGTGGTTTCCTCAGGAGGATATGCAAAAATTATATATCCTCACACAGATGTGATTCAGTATTATGATCCAATATTAACATTAAAAGGACTGAAAATTATTTATGACAAAAACAAGTAATTTTTTTAAAGATATTTTCTCACAGAGTAAAACAATGTTAGCCCCTATGGCTGGTAGCACAAACCTACCATATAGACTTCTTCTTAAAGAGCTTTCTTGCAAGATATTTGTAACAGAAATGGTTAGCGCAAAAGGCCTTTATTATAATAGTAATAAAACCATAGATATTATGAAGACACTAAAAGAGGAGCATGAGGGAGTTTATACAGGGGTCCAAATATTTGGTAGTGACAAAGATATTATGGCTAGAGTTGTAGAGGAGTATATTAATGATACCCTTTTTGACTTTATTGATATTAATATGGGGTGTCCTGTAAAGAAGATTGTAAATAACGGAGACGGTAGCGCTCTTTTAAAAGACCCTATAAAAGCAGGGGAAATTGTTAGTAGCATTAAAAAAGTATCTACAAAGCCTGTTAGTGTAAAGATAAGAACAGGCTTTGATTTTGATAGTTTAAATGTAGAGGAAATGGTTAGAGCCTTAGAAGATGCTGGGGCGGATATGATTGCAGTCCATGGAAGGACTAGATCTCAAATGTATACTGGGTATGCAGATTTAAAAGAGATTGAAAAAGCTGTTTTGGCAAGGAAGAATATACCCCTTGTAGGGAATGGTGATATATGCGTAGCAGAAGATGCCATAAAAATGATGGAAAAAACTGGTTGCGATGCAGTTATGATAGGCAGGGGAGCAAATTATAACCCTTTTATTTTCAAACAAGTAGAAGATTTATTAAATGGGGAAAGTTTTAGGGAGTATAGTGATATAGAAAAAATCAATATCGCAAAAAGACATTTTGAAATTCTTCTAAAGCATACATCTCATAAAAAAACTATTAATGAATTTAGAAAATATCTTTACTGGTATATAAAAGGAATGAAAAATAGTGCAAAAATAAGATCAGAAATTAATAAACTATCTACAAAAGAAGATGTTTTTAATTTAATAGAAGAAGTTAGAATAAACATAGAATAATTAGGAGTATGAATTATGAAAAGCATGACAGGGTTTGGTTCTTCTGAATACAAAGATGAGAATATTGAAATATCAATAGAAATAAAAACTGTAAATCATAGGTATAAAGATTTTAATATAAGACTGCCTAGAAATTATGTGTCCTTTGAAGAAAGTGTTAGAAATATTATTTCTAAAGAAGTTAGCAGGGGTAGGGTTGATGTTTTTGTAAAAATAGAAAATACTTCTTCAAGTAGCGATAATATTTCTTATAATAAAGACCTAGCAAGAAACTATTATGATACTTTAAAGATGGTAGGAGAAGATTTTGAGGATTTAGAGGATAATATAAAACTTTCTACGATTATTCGATACCCTGAAGTAATTACTACAAAACAGGCAGAGAGAAATTTAGAAGAAGATTTAAAAGTGTTTACGACTGTCCTTCAAGAAGCTACTATTTCTTTAAAGGAAAGTAGAGAAAAAGAAGGCGTGTCTTTAAAGGCGGACTTTATTAAGAGAATTGAGATTATAAAAAGTCTTGTAGTAAAAGTAGAGGAATTTGCTCATTTACTTCCTGAAAAATATAACGAACAACTTCTCTCAAACTTAGAAAAATATAACCTTGGAAATATTGATGAAAATAGAATATTAACTGAGCTAGCCTTATATGCTGAAAAAGTTAATATTACAGAAGAAATTGTTAGATTTAATAGCCACTTAGATAACTTTATGAATATTATAGATCTAAAGGAGCCAGTTGGTAGAAAGCTAGATTTTTTACTACAAGAAATTAACAGAGAGATCAACACTATGGCTTCAAAGTCTAATAATTATGAAATCAATTCTATTTGTGTTGATGTGAAAAGTGAGCTTGAAAAAATTAGAGAACAAGTTCAAAATATAGAATAGAGGTTATAAAGATGAGGGGTAAATTATTTGTTATTTCAGGGCCTTCAGGTTGTGGAAAAGGGACGATATGTAAAATTTTAGAAGAAGAAGAAAATATTAAAATTTCAATTTCAGCAACCACAAGACTTCCTAGAAATGGGGAAGAAGAAGGAGTTAATTACTTTTTTTTAACTAGGGAAGAATTTGAGAAAAAAATAAAAGAAAGTGCTTTTTATGAGTATGCTAATGTCTTTGAAAATTATTATGGAACATTAAAAGATAAAGTAGATGACTTATTAAATGAAGGATATAATGTCATTTTAGAAATAGATGTACAAGGAGCTATGCAAATAAAAGAAGTGAATAAAGATGTTGTAATGATCTTTATTATGCCTCCAAGTGAAGAAGAGTTAAAAAATAGGCTACTAGGGCGAAAGACAGAAAGTGAAGAGCAAGTAAATCTTAGACTTCTTGAAGCAAAAAAGGAAATGGAATTTGCTTTTAAATACGATTATACAGTAGTCAACGACTCTTTAGATGTGGCAGTGAAAGAAATAAAAGATATTATTGGGAATTTAAGTAAGTAATACTATTTTTACATGTAAAAATTTATAAGAATTATGTATAGAGAATTTTATATAAGTAACTTTATAACTAGGAGAAATGTTTATGATTTATGTGTTAATAAGTTTCATTTTAGGACTTGGAGCCTTAGGATTTCCTTTAATCTATTTAATGAAGGAAAGAACAGATAAAAAGGTAATTTTTTAGATAAATATGTATCGATTATTAGTTTTTCCTTGAGTTTTTTATCAGTTTATACTCAAATTTTACTGATGAAAAGTTATGGAGAGGAATGGACTGCTGTTATAGACGCATTAGGGGCTCTTAGCACTGTTATGCCAGTTTTAATCATCATAACAATTATTTTAAATATATTATATGTAAAGAAATCAAAGTAAAATACCATTTAAGATATGCTAGATATAAGGGTAATATATATAAAAAAGACACTATCTAAATTTAGGTAGTGTCTTTTTTGTTAATTATATAATACTTATTACTTCACTTTAATATCAAATGTATATTCATCAATGTCAACATCATCATAATTTTCATAAAATACTTCTATGACAAAAGAGAAGTCTGTTTCTGTATTAATCCCAGGATAAAATAAAGTTCCAGAAACTGAGGATCCTTTTGTTAATTCAAGTTGTAATTCTGAGCTATCATAATCATAGATTAATAGGCTCTCATATTCTCTTGTTCCTTGTATTATGACTGAGGTAGATGTGAATAAAGAAACGATATCATTTGTATCATTTGTTGCTGTTATATATACCCTGGTTTGATTTTCAGTAAACTCTACTTTATCAACTTTTACCTTATGGGCATTTTGAGTAATTTCCTTATCTACATCAATTGTTTTTAAGATAGGAGATGCTGTATCCATAGGGAACACTTCAAAAACCTCTGCGGCAATTATAGACTGGGAAGACACATCTTCACCATGAATATTTGTATAATCAATATGTCCATAAATATAGCCAGTAGCCCTTATATAGTTACCTACTTCAACATCTGGTGGAGCATCAAAAGGGTAGATAATGATAATTGGATTTTCTTCATTTTCAATATCTGCATATGCTTCAATAGCGATAAATCCATCCATTGTTTCTATGCTAGAAATTTTACATGTTAATGCAACAAACTCCCCTAAGTACTTTCTAGAATCTGCAAAAATAAATTCGATCTCTTCATCAGGAACAAATACAGGGATGCCTCCTGAGTCATATTTCGGCTCTACAGGTTGACCTGATGTGATTAGCGAGAAAAGAGCGATGATAACTACTGCACAAATACCAGCAATGATAATCCATATAGGAAATTTCTTTTTGGTGTTTTTTTGCATAATTTCATCTTTTAGAATTTCTTCACTAGAAATAAGTGTTTCTTCTGGTTGGTTTTGTATGTCTTTGCTGATGTTGTCTTTTTTTACATCTACATTTTCATTTTCATTAAAATTTTCCATATATTCCCTCCTATGCTTTTTTTTTAATATTATCATACTTTATTTGAAATTTCAACGAAAAAATGATAATGTTTACATAGGGATAGAACCAAGGTTATAAGGAAAACAAGTTTTTTACATTGTTGTAAGTAATTTCCCCCACTTCCTCTGGGGAAATTCCTTTGATTTCAGCAATTTTTTCTGCCACATATTCTACATATATAGGTTCATTTCGCTTCCCTCTAAAAGGAGTAGGGGTAAGATAAGGGCAGTCCGTTTCAATTAAAATTCTATCAAGAGGAACATATTTTATTACCTCTAGTATTTTATTTGCATTTTTAAAGGTAACAGGTCCAGAAAATGATAAATAAAAGCCCATATCTAAGTATTCTTTTGCTGATTCCTTTGAACCACTAAAAGAGTGAATGGCCCCTTTATTTTCTTTTATAAAATTTTGTTTTAGAATTTCAGTTGTATCTTTACAAGCTTCCCTTGTGTGGATAATAACAGGGACTTTTTCTTCTAAAGCTACATCAAGCTGTCTATAAAACACATTTCTTTGTATGTCTCTAGGGGAGTTGTCATAGTGATAATCAAGGCCTATTTCTCCAAGACCTAACACTTTATCTTCTTTTAACATTATTTTTAGCTGTTTTTCAAAAGCATCATCATAGTCTTTACTATCGTGAGGGTGCATTCCTACAATAGCATAAAAGTTTTCATTTTCCCTAGCAAGCTCTATAGCTTTTTTGCTGGATTTTAGGTCATATCCCGCATTAATTAATCCTGTTAATTTTTTATCATTTATTCTTTTTATTACTTCATCTAAATCATTTTTATATCTAGCGTCCATTAAATGGGCGTGAAAATCAAAAAACATATCTTATATTATCCTTTACTAGTTTCTTTATTCTTGATCCACAGGAACATAAATTTTTTCATCTGGATATATAAGTCCTAAATACTTCTTAGCCAGGTATTCTATATATGTTTTAGTGTTTGCATTATCAATTTCATCTTGTAACTCTCTAGATTCAATTTGTTCATCTTCAAGGGTGCTTTGTAGCGTGCTTTCTTTTTTGTGTAGTGTCCAGTACTGGTATTCTAATATTAATATATTAGAAATAAAATACAAAACTATAGCCAGTATTGAAAGAGTAACTAAAGCTTTTTTCTTGTTAATTCTAATAACCCTTCTAGCCTTAGTATTTTCTTCCCTAGCCTTTAATTGTTGTTGATATAATATATCAAGTTCATGTTTTTTCAAAGTAAATTACCTTTTCATTTTAAAATAAGATTTATATCTATTATAACTTATTTTTATTTGAAAAGGAATATGAATAATTTTTTTTATGGTAATTTTAATTTTTGAGATAGGTTTTTTATATTTAAAAAGAAAGGTTTTTTTCCTTTTCATAGCGTATGCATGTACATTATTTTTTTTGCGTATGATTGTGTTCATTATCCATAAAAGAGTTTTTTTGTAAATTCTTGATATAAAAAAGTAATACACACTCCAGCCAAATAAAA
>CAYJAA010000029.1:0-13891 GCA_964368185.1 uncultured Lachnospiraceae bacterium
ATTTTTATATTATTTTATTATATCATATGGAAATAATATATACAAAGAATTATAAGGGGTGTATTATTTAAAATGAGTAGTGAAGAAAATCAACTAAAAATAAGTAATGATATATATGATGTATATATCACTAAAAAAGTCTTTGATGGATATATCTTAAAGAAATTTAAAAAAGGAAATATTGTTAATGCTATAGAGCAAAGAGAAATTAATTTAAAAATGAGTTTTGAGCAAATAAAAGCTATGGCAAATCATCTACTAAGTTATTAAGTTGAATTTTAAAGAAAATATTTTTAGTTAATCAAAAAAAATGTTAGTACCTATATTGGCGCTAACATTTATTATTATGTATAATATTTATTTTTTATCTATTAAAGTTTTCCACCACAAGATTTACAAAACTTTGAGTCAACATCTATTAAGTCTCCACAGTGCTTACAATAAATCCCTTGTTTCTCTTCCTCTTGTGTAAAACCTTTTTTTAAGGCTCTGGCTGTAGTTTCAACGCCTTTAGCATTAAGTTTTGCGTGTGTAGTGTTAATGTTTCCTATCCTATCAGCATTTTCTTCTAAAACTTGCTCTTCTACATCTATACTTGCTTTTCTTATTTTTGCAAGAGTATCTATACTTCCCTCCATAACACCTCTTTGAATATCAAAGCCTGTTTTTCCCATTTTTTCTAGCTCTTCCTTATTGTCTTCTAAAGCCATTCTTCCTGATTTAATCCCAATCCCCATAAATTTAGATCTTACTTTAGGGCTAAACATCATAAACAAAGAAAGCACGAACATAACCCCTGCTAATATTAAAGATCCTATCATCATTATTTGAAATATTTCGAATCCTGGTCCTAAGTTAAACATTTTATTTCCTCCTTTAATTTAGATATATTATATTTAAATACAGTGTATTTTTTTTACTCTTTAAACGAGTCAACCCCTCCAAAGCTTTCAATAGGAGTCAGCCTAAAAACAACTTTTCCAATAAATTCATCTTCTTCAATAAAACCTATTTGCGGAGCTCTACTATCAAGGCTATTATTCCTATTGTCTCCAATTACAAAATACTGTCCTTGAGGAATAGTAACCAGTGGGTAATCTGGAAATTCTTCTTCTTGGGAGATGTAAGGCTCTTCAATAACATTTCCATTAATATACACCTTAGAATCCTCAATATAAAGTTCATCCCCTGGCATGCCTATAACTCTTTTTACATAATCAATGTCTTCTTCTTTTAATGAAATAATACTGATATCATATCTTTGAGGGGTTGAAGTAATATATGAAATCTTACTAGATATTAATTTGTCGTTTTCCTGTAGTGTTGGATACATACTTGTTTGCTGAACAGTAACAAGTTCAAAAACATATGTTTTAACTAATAAAGCTACTATAATAGCAATTAATATTGTAATTATCCAAGACAGTATTTCCTTTAGGATATTTTTAACTTTCATTAAAATCTCTACTTTCTGCTATAAATATATTAAGTTTACTCTTTTCTATTCCTTAAGTCAATATATATAATCAATTTATCCTATTATATAGCTAGGTTTACCCTATAAAGTATTGACCTATGATTTAAAAAATATTATAATATTTAATTATGGTATTAGGAGGCAGTTATGCTAGATATAAAAAGAATTAGAGCTGAGTATGAGAAAGTTAGCCAGCTCCTTTTAAGAAAAGGAGATTATAGCTTAGAGGATATATTATCCCTTGACAAAGAAAGAAGGGCTCTTCTTCTTGATGTAGAAGAGAAAAAAGCTAGCCAAAATAAAGTCTCAAAGCAAGTTCCTATTTTGAAAAAAGAAGGTAGGGATGTAGGAGCGTTATTAGATGAAATGAAAATTTTATCAACTGAGATTAAAGGACTAGATAGTAAGGTTAGTGAGATTGAATCAAAAATAAATCTCCTTTTACTTAATATTCCAAACATCCCAAATGAAGATGTAGTTATTGGAAAAGATGAAAATGATAATAAAGAGATATATAAATTTTTAAGCCCAAGATCTTTTGACTTTGAAATAAAACCCCACTGGGACCTAGGGGTAGCCTTAGATATATTAGATTTTGAAAGAGCTGTAAAAATTTCCGGAGCTAGATTTTCTATGTTTAAAGGGCAAGGGGCTAAGCTACAAAGGGCTCTTATTAACTTTATGCTTGATGTTCACGAAGAAAGTGGATATACTCAAATAGTTCCACCACTAATGGTAAATAGAGAAAGCATGACAGGAACAGGACAACTTCCTAAATTTGAAGAAGATGCTTTTAATATTAAAAATAACGATTATTTTATGATTCCAACAGCAGAAGTTCCTGTAACAAATATTCACGCAGGGGAAATTTTATCCCTTGAGGATTTACCTAAGCTTTATACGGCCTACACCCCTTGCTTTAGAGCAGAAGCAGGAAGTGCTGGAAGAGATACAAGAGGTCTTATAAGAAATCATCAATTTGATAAAGTTGAGCTTGTAAAACTGGTTAAAGAAGAAAACTCTTATGAAGAGTTAGAATCTTTAACAAATAATGCAAAATCTATTTTAGAAAAATTAGAAATTCCCTATAGGGTAGTAGAGCTTTGTAGCGGAGATTTAGGATTTTCCTCTGCTAAGACTTATGATATTGAAGTTTGGATGCCAAGTTATGATAGATATGTAGAAATCAGCTCTTGCTCTAACTTTGAAGATTACCAAGCAAGAAGAGCAAATCTTAGATATAGAGATGAAAATGGAAAAATTAAATTTGTTCATACTCTTAATGGTTCAGCTCTTGCAGTTGGAAGAACTTTTGCAGCTATTTTAGAAAATTATCAAAATGAAGACGGTAGCATCAATATTCCAAAGGCGCTAATCCCTTACATGAACAATACTGATATAATAAAATAAATTAAGGAAAGAAAATATGAAAAAACAAAATAAAAAAATAAACAAAAAGCAAGGTAGTGGACTAAGTAAAAAAACAAAAAAGATAATTGGCATCATTGTATCTATCCTTGTAGGAGCTTTAGTATTTACTACATTAATGTTATTCCCTAAAGGAAGTGGCTCTTTTACTTCTATCATCAATATAGGTGATACTATATCAAATGAGGATTTAAGCCTATCTGTAACTAATATAGTTGTAACAGATACTTTAGGAGAAGTTACTGCAAAAGAAGGTAACACTTTTGTTTGTGTTTCCTATGAATATTATATGACTGGTTTTGTAAATGATGGAAGTCAGGATCTAAATTTAGAAACAGACATTGACACAACTCAACCAGAAAGTAGTGATGAAAATACTCAAGGAAGTGAAGGTGGGACTCAAAGTGAAGTCAATGAACTTACTTGGGAATATTTACCTTTCTTAACCCTAGGTAAATATGCTACAGATGAGGTGGAGACACTTCCAGAAAGCTCTTATTCTAATTCTAATGTAAATGAGGATGCTTTAAGAGAGTATTCTCACATTACTGGAGTAGACTTATCTGTTGTATTAAATCCACTTGCTGAAGGAGAAATTAGAAGTGACTGCGAAGTTTTTGAGATAAGTAAAGATGACTTAACTAATTTTAAATTATTTATTACTTTCGATATCTTTAGTGAAGGGATAGAAGTAAAAGAAGGACTAGGTGAGCTACCGACATTAGAAGATCCACAATAATAAATATAAAAAAACTTTAATAATAAAATACAGAGTTGGAGAGAAAGAAATGGGAAAAAACAAAAAAGTTGAAGCCATTACAAAAATGGATGAAGACTTTTCAAGATGGTATACAGATGTTATAACAAAAACTGAAATGGTAGATTATGCACCAGTAAAAGGATTTATGGTTATTAGACCTTATGGTTATGCATTGTGGGAAAATATTCAGTCTGCTTTTGATAAAGAATTTAAAAGAACTGGACATAAAAATATGTATTTTCCACTACTTATTCCAGAAAGTTATCTAAATAAAGAAAAAGAACATGTTGAAGGTTTTGCTCCAGAAGTTGCTTGGGTTACTCATGGAGGGGAAGATAAGCTAGGGGAAAGACTTTGTATTAGACCTACAAGCGAAACAATTATTTGTAGTATGTATGCAAAATGGCTTACTTCTTATAGACAACTGCCTTTTTTATATAATCAGTGGTGTAGCGTTGTAAGGTGGGAAAAAACAACAAGACCTTTCCTTAGAACTAGTGAATTCTTATGGCAAGAAGGCCATACTGTTCACGCAACAAGTGAAGAGGCTGAAGCTGAGACCCTACAAATGATTGAAATATATAGAAAAATTTGTGAAGAATTTTTAGCAATTCCTATGGTTGTAGGACAAAAAAGTGAAAAAGAAAAATTTGCTGGGGCAAAAAATACTTACACAATAGAAGCTTTAATGCACGACGGACAAGCCCTGCAAAGTGGAACAAGTCACAACTTAGCTGATAACTTTGCAAAAGCCTTTGGGATTAAGTTTTTAAATAAAGACCAAAAGGAAGAATACGCTTATTCTACTTCTTGGGGAGTTTCCACAAGGTTAATTGGTGGGATTATTATGGTTCATGGAGATGATAATGGTCTTGTTCTTCCACCAAAAATTGCCCCAACACAAGTAGTTATTATCCCAATAGCTATGCATAAAGAAGGGGTTAGCGAGAAATCAAAGGAGCTATTTGATAGGTTAATAGATAAATTTAGAGTAGACCTTGATGATAATCCTTCTTATTCTCCAGGTTGGAAATTTAATCAGTGGGAGATGAAAGGTGTCCCAATTAGGCTAGAAATTGGGCCAAAAGATATTGAAGAAAATAACTGTGTTCTTGCTAGAAGAGATACAGGAGAAAAAATCGTTGTTTCTCTAGATAAATTAGAAGAAACAATTGAGGGGTTACTAAAAGAAATTCAAGATAGTCTTTACAAAAAAGCTTTAAAACATAGAGATGAGAATACTTTTGTAGCTAAAGATATGGAAGAATTCATTACTATTCAAAATAATAAACAAGGCTTTATTAAAGGGATGTGGTGTGGAGATGGTGCTTGCGAGGCTGAGATTAAGGAAAAAACTGGTGCATCTCTTAGATGTATTCCTTTCGCTCAAGAAGACATTGGGAGTGATACCTGTTTATGTTGTGGTAAAAAAGCTAGTAAAATGGCTTACTTTGCCAGAGCTTACTAAAATAATATATATTCTGATAAATAAACTTATCAGTAAAAAACAAAGGAATGGTAAAAACCATTCCTTTTATTTTATATAAGTTTTCTTTTATAAGAAAAAAATTGTTCTTTTGATATCAAAAGAACGAAAACTACCGCTTTTTTGGCAAAACGCGGGGTAAAAGCCTGTTATATTTTCCGTAAATATTAAGCGCGCCCAATCTTCCCTCCCGGGAAGGGACGGCTTTGCTTTTTATAAAATAAAAAGCACCATATTTACTACCTACGTAATATTAATAATAAAGTAGGGTTATGATACTTTATGTTTTAATGGGTAATTAAATTTATTTCTTAGTATTTCTTTTAAAGCTCCCATAAAGGAAAATTTTCTTTAAAAAAGAAATATAAAAAAAGGTGGGATTCATTCTCCCACCTTTAAAAAATAATTTTCTTAGTTTTTGCTTTTTATATAGTTAATTAACCCACCATGTTTTAAAAGTTCTCTTTCCCTAGCAGAAACTTCTAAAATTAATGTATATTCTTCATTTTTTGTAGTATTTTCTATGATAATTTCTTCTTTATCTAATTGGCTTATTAAATCACTTATAACTATAGTATCATTAATATCAATTTTGTCATAATCACTTTCGTTTTTAAATACTAAAGGCAAAATACCATTATTAATTAAATTATTTTTGTGAATTCTAGCAAAAGATTTTGTAATAACTGCTTTTACTCCTAAGTACAGTGGAGCTAGAGCTGCATGCTCTCTACTAGAACCTTGTCCATAATTTTGGCTTGCTACAATAATGCTACCACCGCTGTTTTCTTTTGCTTCTATAGCTTTATCATAAAAAGTATCATCTACTGGTTTTAGGCAAAACTTTGATAAAAATTCAATGTTTGATCTATATGGAAGTAATTTTGCATTAGAAGGCATAATATCATCTGTTGTAATATTGTCATTTAGCTTTGTAATAACAGGAACTTTAATAAGTTCATTTGGTGCAAAAGCTTTTGGGAAAGGCTTGATATTTGGCCCCTTAACACTTACTTTTTCTTTATTTGCATCTGGAATAACAAACATATTATCATTAATAATATATTCACTTGGTTTTTTAACACTAAAATCAATTTTGTCTTTTGGGCAAGTAATCTGTCCAGTAATCGCTGACATAGCCGCTACTTCTGGGCTTACTAGGTAAACATCTGCGTCTACTGTTCCACTTCTACCTTTAAAGTTACGGTTAAATGTTCTAAGAGATACTCCCTTAGAATTTGGACTTTGTCCCATACCAATACAAGGACCACAGCCACATTCTAAAATCCTAGCCCCTGCATTAATTAAGTAAGACAGTCCTCCGTCTTTAATTAACATATCTAAAACTTGTCTTGATCCTGGAGCAATAGTTAGGGAAACATCTTTGTGTACAGTTTTATCCTTTAAGATAAGAGCCGCTGTCATTAGGTCCTCATAAGAAGCGTTTGTACAACTTCCTATAGAAACTTGAGTTATTTTTGTTCCCTCAAGCTCTTTTATAGCCTTAATATTATCAGGGCTATGTGGACAGGCTGCTAAAGGAACCAGAGTCGATAAATCGATTTTTATATTTACATCATACTCACAACCCTCATCTGCTGCCATAAATCTATGTTCATTTTCTCTTTTTTGGCCTTTAAAAAAGTCTAGTGTTTCTTCGTCAGAAGGGAATATAGAAGTTGTCGCTCCAAGCTCTGCTCCCATGTTTGTAATAACGCCTCTTTCTGAAACGGTTAAATTTTTAACACCCTCTCCATAATATTCAATTACTCTTCCAACCCCACCTTTAACACTTAAAGTTTCTAACACCTTTAAGATAACATCTTTGGCACTTACTCCATTAGATAACTTTCCAACAAGCTCAACCCCTACAACTTCTGGCATATTTAAGTGATATTCACTTCCTGCCATAGCCGCTGCTACATCAAGACCTCCAGCACCAATTGCAAGCATTCCAACGCCACCACAAGTAGGTGTATGGCTATCAGAACCAAGAAGGGTGTCCCCTGGTACAGAAAATCTCTCTAGATTTAATCTGTGACATATTCCATTTCCTGGTTTTGAGAAAATAACCCCGATTTTGTCTGTTACTGTTTGAATATAAATATGATCATCCATATTTTCAGGACCTGTTTGTAACATATTGTGATCAATATAAGCAATTGAGCGTTTTGTTTTCACTTTATCATCACTAATTGCCTCGTATTGTAAATATGCCATAGTTCCAGTAGAGTCTTGTGTTAGTGTGTGATCAATTCTTATAGCAATCCCACTGCCTTTTTTCATTTCTCCACTTACTAAATGCTCTTTAATAATTTTATGCGTTAGTGTTAATTTCATATGCAACCTTCCTTTTTCCTTTATTTTTATAATGATACCAAAAAATGAATTTTTTTTCAAGATTTATGTTATAAACACTGATAAAGTGTTAATAATAAAATTAAGAAAAGAAGGCAGTACATAAAAGCCTTAATAAATTTAAGAGGTGTATAAAATGAATATTAATGAAAATAGACTAAAACCAAATGAGGACCCAAATAGTAAGCAAAGAATATTATCCATTGCTTGTATCGCTATTGTAATTACTTTAATAGCAGGAGTCTTTATTTCTAATTTAATTAATGGGGGGATGAATGAACATTCTTCTAGTATAGGAGACAATCAACCTACAAATAAAACAGTGATAGAAGAAGAGGAAAAAGAAAATCTAAATTCAGACCCTACCCCTATTCCTGGAATGTTAGCAGAAGAAGATAGGGAAGAAGATAGTGAGAAAGAAAATACAGCGTCTAGTAATGCTACAAAACAGACTACTTCTGTTAGCTCTACAACATTAAATTTAGATAATATTATTTACCCCCTTGAAAGTAGGGTAGTAACAATGGATTATAGCTATAATACAACCCCTGTTTATTCTAATACTTTAAATGCATACCGTTCTGATCATACAGGAGTTGACTTTAAAGGGGAAAATGGGGAAGATGTAAAAGTAGTGTTAGATGGAGTGGTTGAAAAAATATATCATGACGAAAAGCTAGGGTATACTATCTTAGTTGATCATGGAAATAATTTTAAAAGTCTTTATGGGAACTTAGAAGAAGAAGCTTTAATAAAAGAAGGGGATAGTGTAAAGGCTGGTAGCGTAGTTGGAAAAATAGGCTCTAGTTCTTTGTTTGAATCCCTTGATCCTATACATTTACACTTCTCTATTATAAAAAATGATGAGTTTGTAGATCCTATGGATTATTTAAAATAAAAGGCATAATTATACCCCCATCAATAAAAAAACTGCCACTACCTAAATTGATAGTGGCAGTTTTTTTGTATAGTAATTAGGAAAGGTCAAGATCCTTCCCTGCAACATCCCTAAACAAATATTTCACAGGATATATACATACTGAAAATACTCATCATAATCCCATTTAACAACCGCATTAGCTAATAGTACATAAGTAGTAAATATGATGCTTTTTATAAAATAAAAGGAATGGATTTTACCATTTCACTTTTTAGATTATAAAGTTAATTTATTGGTAGTCACATATTTCCCTTTTTTATTTTTAAAAAATATACTTACTTATCCTCAATTATTTTACTAACAATATATCCACCTATCATAAGACCACAAATCCCAGGAGCAAAAACCATACTAGCTGGTGGTCTTTTTTTAGAAATTGGTAAACTATCGCAGTATATTACATCTAATTTTTTTATATTTCTATTTTTAAGCTCTTTTCTAATTACTTTAGATAAAGGACAGTTCTTAGTTTTATTTATATCTTCAATTTTTATCCCCTCAGGAAGAAGTCTGTTTCCCATTCCCATAGAAGATATTATTTTTATATTTTCTTTCTTACAATATTCAATAATATCAAGCTTAGAAGATATTGTATCAATAGCGTCAACTACAAAGTCACAGTCACCCGGAATAATATCTTGTAAATTATCTCTAGTAACAAATACTTCATAAGCCATTATATTAATACTTCCATTAATATCACAAAGGATTTTTTTTAAAGCCTCTACTTTACTAACTCCAATTGTAGAGTTAAAGGCCATTACTTGCCTATTAATGTTTGTTATATCCACTTTGTCTTTGTCAACAATAGTAAGATTATTAACTCCACTTCTAGCCAAAGCCTCAACTACAAATCCCCCAACACCTCCACAACCTATCACGCACACATTAGCCCCACTAAGCTTTTTTATATTATCTTCTCCTATTAACATCTGACTTCTAGAGAGGATATTTTCCATATTAAATCTCCTTTTATCTTCTTTATGTTTTAAAGGTTTAAAAAAAATAATAAAGGCGAATACAGTTGATTAACCCAAAGTATTCGCCTTTTATTTTTATATTTTCTTAAAATCCACCGTCTTTTTTCCAAAATTTTATTTCTACATCCCCTATTTTCATCTCCACTTTTTCATAAGGGTTTTGGTTAGTAGCTAATGTAGTATTATCATTTTTAGAAAGTATTTCTGGTAGGGGTTTTGTTGGCTCATAAGCATTTTCCCTAACAGGAGCAGATTGTTTTACTTTTGTTGTGTCGTAGTTGTTGTTAATATTACTCTCTACTTTAGGTGTACTTTCTTCCTTTTCTTCTTTTCTAATATCATAATTTCCATTATTTACTTTAGATAAGCTGCCCCCATTCATTATATAAACTCCATTTTCTTCCATGTCAACACTTGGAGCTTTGGCTGCTAGAGGCCTATTATTTTTTTTGAATTTATAATAAGGATTTTCAATAATCCTTCCATCTACAATCACAAAAGGACTCTCTACATCTATCTCAGGATTTGGAGCAATTCTTTCTTCTTTTGGCTTTTCTAGCCCTATTGGAGTATCAAGTATGTCTTTAGCCTGTTTTATTGACTCGTTAGTTGGAATAAGATTTTCAATATCGTCGTCATCATCTTCTTCCTCCTCTTCATCAAAATAAACATTTTCTTCAGGAATTATTTCTTCTTCAGTAATCTCTTCACTAGGCTCTTGCTCTATAATTTCTTCTTCAGTAGTTAAGTCTTCTTCAGTGGTTAAGTCTTCTTCTAAAGAAGTCTCTTCTAAAGTTTCTTCTATAGGCTCTTCTATAGGCTCTTCTTTAGCATCTTCATAAGGGTCTACAAACATTAAATCTTCAAAGTCCCCAAGGTCTTCAAAACCATCTTCTTCAAAAAGTAGGGAATTTAGTGATTCTTCTTCCTCTTCTTCTTCTATATCTACAAGATTAAGATAATCTTCTTTATTTTCCTTATATTCATCGGTGTCTTCTAAAAGGTCTAGTTGAGATTCTTCCTCTTCTCCTTCAAAGATAAAAGTGTCATAACTGTCATCTTCTCTAAGATCAACATCTGTAAAATTTTGACTTTCTTCACTAGAGGAATTAAACTGGGATAAAATATCATCATCTTCATTTACTTCTTTAGTAAAATCTTTATCTTCATCAAAAATGTCTAAAGCATCAATAGATTTCTCTTCTTTAAAAAAGTCTTGTCTATCTTCTTGGCTTTTCTGATTATTTGCCCCTTCCTCATACTCTTGCCCTTCATCATCTTCGTATACATAAAGCATATTTTCTTGTATCATTAAAAATAGCCCAACTGCAATAATAACACTCCCTATAGTAATAACCTCTCCGATTAAAGGTAGGGGTATTGGAATAACAGAACCTAAAAATGTGAATCGGCTTGTACTATCAGCGATAACATGGGTTATCTCAAGGCCGGTCATATACCCACCTGCAGACGTTCCTAAATTTGCAATTTCTAAAGCTGTTTCGCTAACAGGAATCTTCCCCCCATTTAAAAAAGCTACTCCAAAGTTTAAAAGAGCTCCTAAAATAGTAACATAAGGCCAAAGGAAAGATAAGTTTAAAAATAGTCCTACGAATAATAATATATAACTTATAAACACAAACCAAAATGAATAATCCACTAAAAAGCTTATACCAAAAACCGCTCCAAAACGAAGAAGTAAAAACAACATAAGCACCACAAAAAATATAGGTAAACATTTAATCTTTCCATCGAAAAGACCGCTTATACTACCTCCTCTTATAAGGGCTATAATTATTGACAATACTACTGCCAAGAATAATATCATAATAAGTTCCTTCCTTGTGCATAAATTGATTTATAAGTGTAGGATTGCTACACTTATTATAAATATTTTGACTTATAAATAATATAGTGCCTAAAAAATTTAGACACTATATTTTAACATTTTTAATCCCTTAATTACAATAGTTTTCTTTTAAAAACTATTACAGGCTTTTTTACTTTTTAGCAATATATAATTTTTTTCAATTTATATATAAACTATATACTAAAACAAGGATATTTTTTTTAAAATTCTGGCTCTATTAAACCATAATTTCCATCTTTTCTTTTATATATAACATTAACTTCCTCAGTTTTCGCATTTAAGAACACATAAAACATATGTCCCAAAAGATCCATTTGAAGGGAAGCTTCTTCTTCTAACATTGGTTTAATAGCAAACTTTTTACTTTTTACTATTTTTAGATTTTCTTCTAAAGCCTTATCTTCTTCTATCATTTCATGTCTTATAGAATCATTAAGACTTTCTTTAATTCTATCTTTATATTTTTTAAGTCTTAAATCAAGTTTATCTATTGCCATATCTATAGCAGCATTAATATCTTTGTCAACTACCTCAACTCTTAAAAAATTGTTTTTAAGAGAGACTGTTATCTCAATCGTTATAAAATCTCTAGTTCCACTTACATTAACACTAACATTTGTATCTTCTAAGAAAAATTTTTCAAATTTTTCTATCCTAGACTCTATGTAGCTTTTTGTCCCTTTTCCACATTCATAATTTACAAACCTTATATTTGTATTCATAACCCTTACCTCCTCTTTTTAGTAACAGTAGTTGCTAAAGTAGCGAAATAAACTTCTCTAGCTCCACTTTCCATTAGACACTTCCCACAAACATCAATCGTAGTCCCTGTAGTGTAAACATCATCAACTAATAATATAACTTTATCTTTTATTTCATTTGAATTTTCTACCCCAAAGGCACCAATTAAATTTTCACTCCTTTTATTTCTTGCTAAAATTTTTTGATCTTTTGTTTGCCTTATTTTTTGTAAATTTTCCTTGATAGAGATTCCACTTTCATCACTAACTCCTTTTGCTATAAGGAGGGCTTGATTATATCCTCTTTTTTCAAGCTTTACTTTATCTAATGGGATTGGTATTATTATATCTATTTTTTCTAAATAAGTCAACGATTTCATATGCTCATATAGAAGTTTTCCAAGATTATAACCAAGGAGGTGTTTGTCTTTTGATTTTAGTTTAAATATAACACTTTTGAAATATTCATCATAAACAAATAAACTAAATCCACTAGTAAAAGACATTTCTTTTTCACAGCAGTAATAGCAAAGATTTTTTATACTTCCTTTTTCTAAGGGCTTGTTACATCTAGCGCATAAATTTCCTGTGTTAAACTTAAGTTTTTTCCTACACTGTTGACAAAACAAAGCATCTTCAAAGAGTAAAACCTTTGAACAAACTCTGCAAGAGGGATTTTTAGAATACAAAAGACTTTTTATAAAATTTCTTATAATCTTAATAACTTTCATAACGATAATCCTTAATTTATATTTGCTAGTATCCTCTCATGTAGGGAAGTCTTTCTTTTGTTTTCTTTATTGTTTTTAACCATCATCTCTAAAACTGCCTTTTGTCCAACAATAATAACCATTTCCTTTGCTCTAGTTATAGCTGTGTATATTAAATTTCTAGTTAAAAAATCTCTACTCCCTGAAAAAACAGGTATAATCACAACCTTAAACTCACACCCTTGACTTTTATGAACCGTTATAGCATAAGAAAGATTTAACTCACTTAACATATCATATTCATAAGTAACTAGCCTTTCATTGTCATATAAAACATTAACTTTACTACTTTGTTTATCTATAGATTCTACAACCCCCATATCTCCATTAAAGACCCCTTTACCCTTTTCCCCTGTTAAAATATTTGTAAAGGAAAGGTTATAATTATTTTTAATATGCATAACCTTATCATTTTTCCCATAAGAATACTCTCCAAAGGAAATAACTTCTTCTAGATTATCTTCATTTTGTATTTTTTGAATTTCTTTATTTAGGTTTATAACCCCACTAAGACCTCTTTTTACAGGAGATATAATTTGAATATCACTATAAGAATAGTTCTTTAAAGGGTTAATTTCATATTCAAGTAAGATTTTTTTAATCTTTTGAAGTATTTTTTCTTGAGTCATTGCGTTTACAAAGAAAAAGTCATTACACTCTTTATCTAATATAGGAAGTCTTCCCTTATTAACCTCATGGGCATTATAAATAATCATACTGGTTTCGCTTTGTCTATAAATTTTTTCTAATTTTGATACATAGATATATTCACACTTCATTAAGTCACTTAAAACATTTCCTGCCCCCACACTAGGTAGCTGATTTACATCTCCTACAAAAATCAAACTAGTTGTCGGCTTTACAGCTTTTAAAAATCCTTTAAAAATCATGATGTCCATCATACTCATTTCGTCTAAGATGATATAATCACTATCTATTTGATTATCTTCATTTTTCCCAAAAAATAAAGTTCTTCCATTTTCATTAAAAGAATATTCTAAAAGCCTATGTACTGTACTAGCGTCTTCATTACAAGATTCACTCATCCTCTTAGCTGCTCTACCTGTAGGAGCAGCAAGGGA
>CAYJAA010000030.1:0-13520 GCA_964368185.1 uncultured Lachnospiraceae bacterium
AAATCCTGTTAATAATATAGTCGCTATTTTTATCTTTTCCATATGATATAACTTGTTTGCCTATATTTAACAGCTCCTTATGTAACCTAAGGCCGTAAGGGTCATCTATGTTTATAATTGAATAATTTTTATTCATGAAATAAAGCTTCTTTTTTTCATTATAATAGTTTTCCATTGTTTTGTGAAAGTCTAAGTGATCTGGAGTTAAGTTTGTAAAAATATTTACATAAAAATCCAAATAGTTTATTCTTTTAAGCCCTATCCCTTGAGAGGAACATTCCATAAAACAATATTTTGTATCATAATTAATTATTTCATCAATATATTTTAATAAATGAGGAGATTCTGGGGTGGTTTTATCACTAATTTTATATCTCTTGCTCCCTAATGTTCCTATGTAATCACAGTTTTCTTTAAGGGAGGTAAATATATAATCTAAAATGTGACAAACAGAAGTTTTTCCATTTGTTCCACTAACTCCTATTAACTTAAGGTGTTTTGAGGGATAATCATAAAATTTATTTGATAAATAAGCTAGTGCGTCCCTTTCATCTTCGCATATTAAATATGTAATATTTTCTTTATAATTTATCTTTTTATTAACCCTAGACATACAAATAACCTTAGCTCCATTTTCTACTGCTTCATCTATAAAATTTATTCCATCTTCTTTATATCCATCAATTGCTACAAACAAAGAATTTTCTCTACATACCTTAGAATAAAAGGATATTTCACTAACTTGTAAATTTTTATCTAAATTTATTATTTCAATAAAAGGATAGCCATATATTAACTTTGAAATATTCAAACTTTTCACCTCATTAATAGCTTTTTAATATAATATTGAAAAGCTATATAATGTGTGAATCTTGAATAAATAAATATTTATGTATATATATTAAATATTAAGCCTAATTACTAAGTTTTGCGATTTCTCTTTTTAAATTAATAATAATTTTTTTCTCAAGTCTAGAAATATAAGACTGAGAAATATCCATCATTTCAGCTAACTCTTTTTGAGTTTTTTTCTCTTTACCCATCAGTCCAAAGCGGTGATTTATAATGTGTTTTTGAATTTCTTCAAGTTTGTCTACGGCTATAGATAAAATTTCTATATCTACATCCTTTTCTATTTTCTCTTTAACTGGATCAAATCCTGTTCCTAAAACATCAGAAAGTAAAAGCTCATTTCCGTCATAATCTACATTTAAAGGCTCATCTAAAGATATCTCCCCTTTTATTTTATTTGTCTTTCTAAGGTGCATCAAAATTTCATTTTCAATACATTTAGAAGCATATGTAGCAAGCTTTATATTTTTTTCAACCTTAAAAGTTTTTACAGCCTTTATAAGGCCAATGCTCCCAATGGAAATCAAATCATCTATACTAGAACTACTCATCTCGAATTTTTTAGCAATATATACAACAAGCCTTAAATTTCTTTCAATTAATATATCTCTTATATTTTCATCCCCTGGATTTTCCTTAAGTAACTGAAGATATTTTCTCTCTTCTTCTTTTGTTAAAGGTGGCGGAAGAGCGTAAGAGCCAGAAATATAATATATCTCGTTTTTCTTAAGGGAAGTTTTATATACAAAACTCCTTATAATGTCTTTCATTATCATTAAAAAAAATTTATTCATTATGTTAATCTCCTTATTATTTTCAGTGGAATTAGTCCCTCATATTCATCAGAATCAATAATCCTATTATCAATACCTATAAATTGATTTTTTAAAATGTGATTTTTACCATTTACAACTATATGAAATTCTTCTACCTTTATAACCGGTAGCATTTTCTTCTCCTTTGAAGATTTATAATATGTATAACTAAGCTTATCTTTAAGATAAACTGGTAAAGAGTCATATAAGTTTATATAATCTGTATAACTCTTTATATTAAAGTTATATTCTTTCATTTCTTTATTTAAAACTTGATTTTTCACTAAAATAATACTTTTCCCTAAAGTTGTGCTTAAAAAATTCCCTGTATCTAAATATGTATTAAACTGAGAATTAATTCCATTTCCTACTATACTAACAGGAAAAATAAGCTGTTTTAACATCATATTATTTTCCTGATTTTTAAATACTTCATATAAAATTAAAAACATAAAAATCACTCCAAGAAAGATATTTACACTGGAGGATGAAGCTATAAATTTTCCATTTACTAAGGTAAAATCCCCTCCTAAAATACTTGGAATAAAAAGTACTACTCCTGCTAAGAACATAGATAAAAAGAAAAATATTATAAATTCTTTAAGTAATTTATTTAAACTCTTAAACTCATAAGCAAGAGCGCACATTAAAATTCCTATAAAAGCTTTTATAAAAATATTTACTACTGGTAAGTAATATATGGATACTATCACATACATACTTCCTAAAAAGGATGGGAAAATAAGCTTCAGCATAGATAAATCTTCTTTTTTGATTTTACCAGTTCCATAAAGGAGGATATAATTTAAAAAAAAGTTTAATATTAGCACATCTTCACCATAAACATATTCCATAAGCTACTCCTTTTCCTTTTAGAAGTATATCAATATTTATTTATAAAATTTGTCATAAATCAGTTTTATATATTTTTATGTATAAAAAGAAAAAGGAATGGTGTAAGCCATTCCTTTTATTTATATATAATCTTTCCTTTTATTAAAAAATCTCCGTTCTTTTGCTATCAAAAGAACCAAAACTACCCCTTTTTTGGCAAAACGGGGGGGGTAAAAGCCTGTTATTATTTCCGTAAATATTAAGTCCACCCAATATTTCCCTATAGGGAACGGGTGGCTTTGCTTTTTATAAATAAAAAGCACCATATTTACTACTTATATCTCAATTTATTAAAGAGATAATGTAATGAAATTATGGTGTATGTTTTAAGTAAACTCTTTTTATTCTTCAAATATGATTTCCCTAAATATAGACAGTTTTAATAACCTAGCCCCTAAATAGCTACAAAGAAATAACTTGATTAAATCTGCTGGAAGGGTAAGTAAAAAACAGTTTATAAGAACATAAGATATTTCTACTGGACTATTTAAGTAGTAATTTGTAATAAAATACAAATATACCCCCCCTATTAAATGTATAACTATTATTCCAACAAACCCAGCAATAAAAATATTTTTAAAGCTTTTTTCCTTAAAAAATTCTAAAATATAACCAGTAATATAACTACAAAGAATAAAGCCTAAGATATATCCAAAACTAGGGGTAAAAATATAAGAAAATCCGCTACCTCCCCCTGAAAAGACAGGAAGACCAATAAGCCCCATAATTAAATAAATGATAACGCTAAGACTTCCCCATTTTTTCCCAAGTATTGCCCCACTAAGTAAGACGAAAAACACTTGCAAAGTAAGAGGTATGATTGGTGTAGGGATAGTGATATATGCTCCTACTCCTATTAAGGAAGCAAATAGTCCTGTATAAATAACTTCTTTTATATTATTACTTTTCTTCATTTATAATACTAATCTCCCCTGATTTATAGTTTTTTATAAGACCATCTTCCATTTTTACTGTAATTGAAAAGTCTTTTTTAAGGCAAATAAACTTCCCTTTTTTCTGCCCCCCTATATCTTTTATAATAATATCTTCTCCAATATATAAAAGGAGGCCTTTATATTCTTCATATATTTCATTTATATCAAGATTTAAATATAAACTTTCAAACACATTTAAAACTTCTTTTATTAAATCATTTCTATCACAAGATATATCCCTAAATTCTTCAATTGTCCCTATAATATTTTTAAGCTCATTTGGTATATCCATTTTAAAAACATTAATCCCTATCCCTAAAATTACATTTTGAATACTTCCACTTTCTATATCCATTATCCCTTGAGTTAAAATTCCTGAAATTTTTTTGCCACCATAGAAAATGTCATTGATCCACTTTATATTAGGTTTTATTTTATATATATTTTCTACTGCCTTTACAACGCTAATTCCTGCTATAATCGTAATAATATGAATTTCTTCCATACTAAATTTAGGCCTTAGTAAAATGCTCATATAAATAGAGCTTCCCTTAGGGGAATAAAAGACTCTATTATATCTTCCTCTGCCCTTTGTTTGCTCATTAGAAAGGACAGTGTACCCTTCTTTTAATGAGGCTAAATCAAGGTTTTTCATATAATCCATTGTAGAATCAACACTATCTAAAATTTCAATTTCTCTTCCTATTTTACTTGTAGTAAGTTTATTTATTATTGTGTTTTTATCTAATATATCTAAAGACTTTGAAATACTATACCCTTTGTTAGGAGTAGAGATAATTTCATACCCCTCTTCTTTCAATAAGTTGATAATCTTCCATACCCCATTTCGTGAAATACCAAGGGTTTTTCCAATATATCCTCCAGAAATAATATTTCCCCTATTTTCAATTAATATAGAAAGCACTTTTTCTTTATTCATAATTTCTCCTAAAATAATATAGTGTTTAAAATTAACTATACCAAAGAGAAAAAAAAGTGTCAACATATACCTGAATATAGGTTGACACTTTTTTTATTTATCTAAGTATTTATCCATTAATTTTTCAAATAAAACCCCACTTCTTTCCATTACCACCCTACACCCAAGGATCTCATCTTTGTGACGAGGTCTTATATAATCACAGTCAAGGCTGCCAAACTCCTCACAAAACATCAACGCCCACTCTTTCGTTACTTCTTTAACAAGGAGATTTTCACTAGGGCTATCTTCGGTAAATAATAGCCCTATAGCTCCTATACACCCATGAAATGCCCCACACCCTTTTCCTACGCCACAACCAAAGCCATAAGGTATATAACATTTATAAACTTTTTCATCAATATCAATGTTATATTTTTTTACACAAGCTTCAATTAAAGTTTGACCACAGTTTTTGTGATATAAATGTCTTTTATCTAAAGGAAAAGTTTCTTCTTTTTTAAAAATTCTCCTAATTTCTTCTAACATTTTACTACATCTTCTCTGGTGCATGAACACCTAAAATATCTAGGGAATTTTTTAAAACCTGCTTTGTAGCAGCAACTAAACAAAGTCTTGCATTTTGCAATTTTTCATCATCTAGCTTTACTCTATGAGCATTATAAAAACTATGGAAACTACTAGCAATATTTAGGGCAAATTTAGTAATTTTACTAGGATCTAAATCTTCACAAGCACTAATAATTTCACTACTAAACCCAGTTATATTTTTAAGCAAAGTAATTTCTTCTTTTTCTATTAATAAGTCTAAGCTATCAATTTTAACTTCTTTGTCTATATTTCTAATTATGCTACATATTCTAGCATAAGCATACTGAACATAAAACACAGGATTTTCACTAGACATTTTTATAGCAAGGTCTAAATCAAAGTCCATATGAGTGTTGGGTTTGTAGTGATTAAAAGTAAATCTAGCACTATCTTTTCCAACCTCACTAACAAGATCAGTTAAGGTGTAAATCTCCCCTTTTCTTTTAGAAAGCCTAACTGTTTCATTATTTTTAACAAGGTGAACAAGTTGCATTAAAATAACTTCTAATCTTTCTTCTTCAATCCCCCCTGCTACCATAGCCTTTTTAATTCTAGCTACATGACCGTGGTGATCTGCTCCCCAAACATTAATGGCTAAGTCTGCTCCTCTATCAAATTTGTCATAATGATAGGCAATGTCTGCAAGGTAATATGTTGGAACTCCATTGTTTCTAATTAATACTTCATCTTTTTCAAGACCATATTTTATTCCATTAAACCAAGTTGCTCCGTCTTTTTCATATACACTATCGCTTTTTCTTAGTCTATCTAGGGCTTTTTCTATTTTTCCACTTTCATATAAACTATTTTCGCTAAAAACTTTATCATATTTAATCCCATATTCCACTAAATCTTTTATCATGTTATCTGTATTTATTGAAAGAGCAAAGTCTACTAAAGCTTCTCTTCTTTCTTCTTCCCTAACATTTGAAAGGTCTTTGTTATTTTCACTAATATATTTTTTTACAAGTAAAGTAATGTCTCCCCCTTGGTACCCGTCTTCTGGAAAAGGAATATCTTGACCAAGCTCTTGTAAATATCTAGCTTCTAAAGACATACCAAACTTAATAATTTGATTTCCAGCGTCATTTAAGTAAAACTCTTTTTCTACTTCATATCCAGCATATTTTAAAATATTTGCCATAACATCCCCAATAGCTCCACCCCTTGCGTTACCTATGTGTAGAGGACCTGTTGGGTTAGCACTAACATATTCTACATTAGCTTTTTTTCTCTCACTTAAGGAAATTTTTCCATAATTTTCTTCTAAAGTAAGAATATCTTTAATTTCCTCATAAAGCCACTCTTTCCCTAAAGTGAAATTAATAAATCCTGCCCCTGCTATAGCAATCTCTTTTATAGGTAGCGTAGAAGTGTCGATGTTATCAATGATAATTGTTGCAATATTTCTAGGGTTAGTTTTTAAAGCTTTTCCTAGTATCATAGCTGAGTTTACAATTTCATTTTCTTTAATATCTAAACTTTTATTATCACTAGCCTTTATAATAGCATCATAGACTATACTAGCTATTTTTTCTTGCATCTTTAATTTACCAAACATATTCTTCTCCTAATACTCTACTTTATACTTAAATCTTGTTTTTCTCTATATTTTAAAACTGCTAAATCAATTAAATTATCAATTAATGCACTATATGAAATCCCTGAATGTTCCCACATTTTTGAATACATACTAATATTAGTAAACCCAGGCATTGTGTTAATTTCATTTAAGTAAATAGCTCCACTATCTTTATCAATAAAAAAGTCTACCCTTGAAAGACCGCTGCACCCAAGAGCTTTATAAGCCTTAATCCCATATTCTTTGATTTTATCACTGTAGCTTTTATCAATTTTTGCTGGAATATGTATAGTGCTACTATCTCCGGATAAATATTTTGCCTCGTAATCATAAAATTCATTACAAGCAACAATCTCTCCGCACTCACTTACTCTAGGCTCACTATTGCCAAGAACAGCAATCTCAATTTCCCTTGCGTTAATTGCTTCTTCTACTAAAATTTTATTATCATATTCCATGGCTAAATTTAAAGACTTCTCTAGTTCTAAAGAGTCCTTCGCCTTTGAAATTCCTACACTTGAACCCATATTTACAGGTTTAACAAACATTGGATAGCCTAACTTTTCTTCACATAAATTAATAGTTTTATCTACTCCACTATTTTTAATATCTGACTTAAGTAGTGTTACACTTTTTGTTACAGGAACCCCTGCATTACCTGCGATGATTTTTGTAATATCTTTATCCATACAACAAGCAGAAGATAATACATCACAGCCAACATAAGCTTTATTAATACTTTCAAAAATCCCTTGTAGCTTCCCGTCCTCACAGTTTTGTCCATGAACCACAGGGAAAAATACATCTATATCCATTATTTCTTTACTAAAAAAAGAAAAATCATCCCTTAAGTTTTTTCTGTCTTCTATCCATTTATTATTTACTAAATTATTATAATCTCCACTATAAAGATACCACTTACCCTCAAGGGTAATTCCTATTAATGTAGTATTATATTTATCTTTATTTATTCCTTTAATGACATTATAAGCAGACATTAAAGAAACATCATACTCCCCAGATTTTCCCCCAAAAATAATCCCTATATTTAACTTATCACTCATATTATTTTTATTACTCTCCATTTATTTAACTACTTAAAAATTTTTATCAAGCAGTCCTTTTTTAATTTCATATAGCTTATCTGATATATCTACATGATATTCACTAGGATTTACAAGCCTTAAATATTCTGTCCAAAACTTGTTTTTTTCTTCCCTACACTTTTCTCTTCTTTTATCTAAAGGCTCCATAGAGTATACACACTCTCCATTTACGAAGATTGGTTTTAATAACTCTCTAGTATAAAAGTTTGAGATCGTTCTATTTTTCCATGTATACATAGGATGATATATTTTTAGCGGTTTATCACTATCAATTTTTTCATCTTCTAATAATATTAAATCTGCAATAGCCATATTGGTATTTTTATCATAACATCTAACAACTTTTTTATATCCAGGATTAGTAATTTTTATAGGGTCGTTAGATATTTTCATCTTAGGAATTATATCTTTTTCCTTAATAATTCCACTAAGTTTATAAACTCCACCAAGAGCTGGGTTATCATATCCTGTCATCATTTTTGTTCCTACTCCATATAGGTCAATTTTAGCCCCTTGCATTTTTAAGTTTGAAATAATATTTTCATCTAAATCAGAAGAAGCACTAATAATAGCACTTTCAAAACCTGCCTCATCTAACATTTTCCTTGCTTTATTTGCAAGATAAGCTAAATCTCCAGAGTCCAGTCTAATTCCATGAACCCCATTTAATAAGCCCTTCTTTTTTTGTTCACTAAATACTTTTATAGCATTTTGTACACCACTTTGAAGTGTATCATAAGTATCCACAAGTAATATTACATTATTTGGGTTATAATTTGCATAAGTTCTAAAAGCTTCAAGTTCACTATCAAAGCTCATAATATAACTGTGGGAAATTGTTCCTTTTGAAACAATACCCTCCCACCTGTATTCACATTCAACATTGCTAGTTCCACTACATCCACCAATAATTGAGGCCTTTGAACCAAAAAGCCCTGCTTCGTGGCCGTGAGCTCTTCTAAGACCAAAATCTAAGACAGGGATATCTCCTGCTGCGTAACAAACCCTAGAGGCTTTCGTAGCAATAAGGCTTTGATGATTTAAAACAGAAAGGATAGTAGTTTCAATTAGCTGAGCTTGAATTAAATCCGCCTTTACCCTTAAAATCGGCTCCATAGGAAAGAATATCTCCCCTTCTTCCATAGCGTAAATTTCTCCACTAAATTTAAAGTTTTTTAAGTAGTTTAAAAAATCTTCAGTAAGTTCAGGGTGATTTTTTCTAAGTAGCTGAATATCTTCCATATCAAAATGTAGATTTTTTATATATTCAATTACTTCTTCTAAACCAGAAAAAACGCAGTATCCTCCACCAAAAGGATTTTTTCTTATAAACACATCAAATATCGCTACTTTATTATGACCTTTCATTGAAGCGTAAACATTGCTAACACTTAGCTGATAATAATCAGTAGCAAGTTGTAATTTTCGTACTTTATCCATTAGATTCTCCATTTTTTTAACTTAAATGATTATATCACATTTTTTTATTTTTTTCATCCCTTTAAAATCTATAGATTTAATATCTAATAAGTAATATATTAAAATGCACAGTAACTTCTCCAGTAAAAAACTCCTCTTTTTCTAAAGGAGATATTTTACTTAGTAAAGGGGTCATATTCAGTATCTTATTTAAATATTCTTTATCTAAATCTACTTTATATTCAAGATTTATATTTTCAATAATATTTACAGATTTTTTAATATTTTCTATCACTTCACTATTATCATACTCGGCTTTTTCACTACCTTTAAAAAAATGTTCCCTTATTTCTCTAAGATAGTTTTTTCCAGGTATTACTTTTATAATAATTCCACTTTCTTTTAATATTCTTTTAAATTCACTAAAATCAATTGGTGTTAATATATTTAAAATAATATCAAAAGAGTTATCTATAAAAGGCATATTTCTAAGGTTGCTAACAAGCCAAAAAATATCCCTAAAGTTAGAGCTTGCCATATGAATTCCACTTTTACTTATATCTATTCCACAAGGAAAAGGACTATTAATAACCTTGTTTATTTCCCCTAAATGATAACCACAACCACATCCAATATCAATGATATTTCTATTTTCTTCACTATTTTTTTCGATAATACAAATAATTTCATTAATTAGTTTGTCAAAAAAGCCTTTTGATGAAATGTCTAGTCTTTCACTAAAAAGATTTTTATCATATATATCTTCATTTCTATGGCCAATAATGTTTATATATCCCTTTTTTGAAATGTCATAAGAGTGATTATTTTCACAAGTTAAAGAATTCTCCTCAACCCTCACTGTCTCATTACACTTAGGACACTTTAAGTATTGGATATTTTTATTTGCTATATTCTTAAAAATATCTATTTTTCTTTCCATAAAAACTCCCAAATAATATATAAAATGGAACGGAAAAAGTTTTCCGTTCCATTTTTAGTTTACTTAAAAGAATATACTAAAATTCTTGATCAGCAAGTCTTTTATAACCAGCATATCTTTCTTTAGCTTCTTTTTCACCTTTTTCAAACATTTCTTCTGCTATTTCAGGGAATGTTTGTTTTAGAGAAGTATATCTAACTTCACTTTCAAGGAAGTCTCTATAGCTTCCTTTTGGTTCTTTACTATCTAGTACAAATGGATTTTTACCTTCTTCAGCTAGTAATGGATTGTATCTATATAAATGCCAGTATCCAGCTTCAACAGCACGTTTACCTTGTTCCATAGAATTGCTCATTCCACCTTTTAGTCCATGAGTAACACATGGAGAGTAAGCGATAATTAAAGACGGTCCTTTGTATTCTTCAGCTTCTTTTAATGCTTTAATTAATTGACTTTGATCTGCTCCCATAGCAACTTGTGCTACATAAACATATCCATAAGAAGCAGCCATCATACCAAGGTCTTTCTTCTTAACTTTTTTACCAGCAGCAGCGAATTTTGCAACAGCAGCTGTTGGAGTAGCTTTAGAAGATTGTCCTCCTGTATTAGAGTAAACTTCTGTATCAAATACTAATACATTTACATCGTCTCCAGAAGCCAGTACATGGTCAAGTCCACCGTATCCGATGTCATATGCCCAACCGTCACCACCAAGGATCCATACAGATTTTTTGATTAAGAAATCTTTGTTATCTAAAACAACTTTTCTAGCTTTAATTAAATCTGGATTAGATGGGTTGTATTTTTCAATAAGAGCTAATAAGTTTGCACTTGCTTCTTTACTAGCTTCCCCTTCTTCTTTGTTTTCAATCCAAACTTTTGCAGCTTCAACAGTTTCTTTACAAGTACCATTTTCAATGATAGCTTCTAAGTTGTGTTTAATCATTTCTCTTATTTTGTTAACACCAAGCATCATACCATAACCATACTCAGCATTATCTTCAAATAATGAGTTTGCCCAAGCTGGACCTTTACCTTCATCATTTACTGTGTAAGGTGTACTTGGAGCAGAACCACCCCAAATTGAAGAACAACCTGTTGCATTTGCAATATACATTCTATCCCCAAATAATTGAGTTACAAGTTTTGCAACTGGAGTCTCAACACAACCAGCACAAGCTCCTGAGAACTCAAGTAATGGTTTTTCAAATTGACTACCTTTTACACTAAATTTATTTGTAGATAATTTTTTGCTTGGAAGTTTAACAGCATAATCCCAGTTTTCTTTTTGGTTTAATTGTGTGTCTACTGGTTTCATTTCTAAAGATTTTACTTTAGAAGGACAAGTTTTTGCACAAACTCCACAACCTGTACAGTCGTATGCTGAAACTTGAATTCTATATTCATAATCTTCAAAACCTTTACCAATAGCTTTTTTAGTAACAAAGTCTTTTGGCGCATTCGCTTTTTCATCTTTGTTTACTAAAACAGGTCTAATAGCTGCATGTGGACATACATAAGAACACTGATTACATTGAATACAGTTTTCACATACCCACTCAGGAACATCTACTGCAATAAGTCTTTTTTCATAAGCTGCAGTCCCTTGTGGGAATGTTCCATCTTCAATTCCTTTAAATGCAGAAACAGGAAGATCATCTCCTTTTTGAGCATTCATAGGTTTTAAGATATTTGTAATAAATGCTGGCTCATTACTATCAGAAACCTCTTTTTTATCATTAGCTGTTTTCCAACTACTTGGAACTTCAACTTTGTTAATCGCACTAACTGCTCCATCAATAGCATCACAGTTCATTTGTACAACTTTATCACCTTTTTTACCATAAGCGCTCTTAACAGCATCTTTTAGGTATTTTTCAGCTTCATCATAAGGGATAACATCTGCTAGTTTAAAGAATGCAGCTTGCATAACCATGTTAGTTCTTCTTCCAAGACCTAATTCACTAGCGATTTTTGTAGCATTAATGATATAGAAGTTAATATCATTATCAGCAATATATTTTTTCATTTTAGCAGGAAGATGTTGGTTTAATTCTTCTTCACTCCATACAGTGTTAAGTAAGAATGTTCCACCTGGTTTTACATCTTCTACCATGTCATATTGATCAACATAAGATTGTGTAGAACAAGATACAAAATCAGCATCAGCAATTAAATAAGTAGATTTAATTGGCTCAACTCCAAATCTTAAATGAGAGATTGTAACCCCACCTGATTTTTTAGAGTCATAAGAGAAGTAACCTTGTGCATACATATCTGTGTTATCACCGATAATTTTAATAGCACTTTTGTTAGCTCCAACAGTTCCATCAGAACCAAGACCCCAGAATTTACAACTTTTTGTAGATGCAGGAATTGTATCAATTTTTTCACTAGTTGTTAATGAAGTGTTTGTAACATCATCATTAATACTAATTGTAAATTGGTTTTTAGGTTTATCTTGTTTTAAGTTTTCAAATACAGCGTTAATTTCAGAAGGTGTAGTATCTTTAGAACCAAGTCCATATCTACCACCAACGATTACAGGAGCATTATCACACTCAAAATACATATTTCTAACATCTAAGTATAATGGCTCACCCATTGCACCAGGCTCTTTTGTTCTATCAAGTACAGCAATTTTCTTAACTGTTTTTGGAAGAACATCAAAGTAGTATTTAGGTGAGAATGGTCTGTAAAGTCTAACTTTAATTAAACCAACTTTTTCACCCTTAGCAACTAAATATTCAACTGTTTCTTCAATTGCTTCAGTAACAGAACCCATAGCAATAATTACATGTTCTGCTTCTGGATGACCTACATAGTTAAATGGTTTGTAATCTCTTCCTGTTAGAGAACTAATTTCTTTCATATAATCATTTACGATATCAGGAACTGCATCGTAAAATGGATTACAGGCTTCTCTTGCTTGGAAGAAAATATCTGGGTTTTGAGCTGTTCCTCTTGTTACAGGATGCTCTGGATTAAGGGCATTGTCTCTGAATTTTTGTAATGCTTCATAATCTACTAATTTTGCTAAATCATCATAGTCAAGTAATTCAATTTTTTGAACTTCATGACTTGTTCTAAATCCATCAAAATAATGCATAAATGGAATTCTAGATTTAATAGCAGTTAAATGAGCAATACATCCAAGGTCCATAACTTCTTGAACACTACCTGATGCTAACATAGCAAAACCAGCTTGTCTTGCTGACATAACATCTGAGTGATCTCCAAAGATATTAAGAGCGTGAGACGCAACACATCTCGCACTAATGTGGAAAACTCCAGGAAGTAACTCCCCAGCGATTTTGTACATATTTGGAATCATAAGTAGCAGTCCTTGACTTGCTGTGTATGTTGTTGTAAGAGCACCAGCTGCAAGTGAACCGTGAACAGCACCTGCTGCCCCTGCTTCAGATTGTAACTCAATTACATCAACA